>WQWP01000133.1 GCA_009787485.1 Lentimicrobiaceae bacterium
ATTTAGATTCTGAAAACTTAGACACTTTTCAAAACTTACATCAAATGAAAGCACGAACGCTCACGAGAAATCGTGAGTTTTCATTATTGATGTAAGGGTAGTCTAAGACCTCAGAATCTGTAAGCGAAAGTTCACGTTTTTTTTTGTGCCTGTTTTCAACAATATACGGAGAAGCCGATAGCCGTAAAGTGGAGGCGAAATTTAAAGTAATATATTATGATATTTTGTGAAAATTGCGGTAACCAATTAGATGTAGGGCAGAAATTTTGTGATGGATGTGGAACGGCAGCAGGAGTTGTCAGTCAACCTCAACCGTATGCTCCACCGCCCTCCAAGTCTGTTCCTGTTTATACGACAAGCATTGTGGCAAAACAGTTTCGCTGTGGCAGTTGTGGTGAAACGTTAGATATTCCAAAAAATTCAAGAGGAGTTGTGAAATGTCCGTATTGCAAAAATGAATCAGTCTTAGATGGCATCATTAAAAACGCAGAAATAGCTGCTAAGGAGAATATAATAGGTGGAGTTCCTTTAATGGCAACACCTACCCGGCTTCATAGACAACTCGTTGCTTTTTTATCAGAATCTCCCACTGTACCGCTTGACATATTTGAGAAAGTGGAAGTAATCAGAGAAGAGCGATACTGCGTCCCATCCTATCAATTTAATTGCAGTGGTACGATGAATTACAGTTATCAGGCAGGGCATCCAGTGGAAAAACAAAAGCGAGAAAAGAGATGGGGGGAATGGTATATAGTTACATATACTGAAATTGAATGGCATAGGGCGAATGATACTGCTGAACTTGATGCAGAAATATTTGTTTCTGGAAATAAAACCGTTGCCTTACAAGTTGAAACTCTTTATACGTGTTTTGATCCGGGACAATGTGAAGATATTGAATATTTGACTTTTCCATGCGATGTAGCAACATTTGACTTCGACCTCCCCGAAAATAAGGCATTCAGCGATCATGTTAAACCTTATATGGAGGATCAACTTGAGAGGAGAGTTAGGGAAAATATAGAAGACATAGATTACTATAAAGATGTGAATATTACAGGGAGTAAAGTTAGGAAGGAAGACCTTAAACGAGTTTTTTTAGGATTGTATCGTATTGTCTTCATGTATTGTGGTAAAGAATATTCTATGTGGGCTACAGGCGATGGGCAAGAGGTGCTGTGCGATGATTTGCCAATTGATCAGCAGAGAGAGCAATCCTATTACGAAAAACAAAATGCAGCATCAGTTAGTGATAAAAAGACAAGTTTAGGATGGCCTATTTTTTGGCTCGTGATATGTGGCTTTTGTGCCTTCTTGGGTTGGGGTTATGTATTTGAAGAAGGAGATGCAAGTGTTTTATTATTGGCACTGCCTCTTACGGTAGGTTTTATATACTCTTGGGTAACAATTTCGAGAAGAATTAAGGCAGAAAAATTTAATGAAATTCTGGCAAAAGATAGGGAAGATTTTGAGAGCTTTGATGCTCAAAGATCATCTGTTGTGCAGCAGTTCAAAGCACAAAAAAGAGCCTTACGTGGCATATACGAAAATGTTTCTGGTGATGCATATGCGTTTTAATATTTTTAACAAAGGAGGTTTATTATGATATTTTGTGAAAATTGCGGAAAGCAATTAAATGACGGAGTAAAATTTTGTGGCGGATGCGGATCTGCCATTGGCGGTAGCACAACTCCTATTTGTGCAAATTGTGGAAAATCATTAGAAGTAGGGCAAAAGTTTTGTGATGGATGCGGAACATCTGTAGGTGGTAGTAGCGAAACTCAACATTATGCTCCACCTACTCCACAGGTTTTCGCACCTATTGCTACTAACACGACAACCATTAGGGAAAATCGTTTCCAAAGTAACAATGGCAACGAAAGGAATACTCGAATTGGAAATTCAAAATTTAATAAATACGATGAACCAAGTTTGTCCAAAAACACGCCAAATTCAAATAGCCAGACGAACCAAATGGATATAGGAGAAATGGGCACTAAGGTATTGAAAAAAAGTGGTAGTTTACTTTGGCGCTTTGTTAAATGGTTTTTTAGGTATTGTTTTAATAATGCATAAAAAACTGAATATTAGAGATTAAATCAAGTTAAATTAAACAAAAATAATAAGTATGGCATTTTGTAAGAATTGTGGAAATCAATTAAATGAAGGAGCAAGATTTTGTAAAGGTTGCGGAACGGCGATAGGCGGACAGCCTCAAGTTCCTGCACAGATTCAAAGCATTTCGGAAACACCTATTTGTAAGAATTGCAGAACACCATTAAAAGAAGGAGCAAAATTTTGTAGAGGGTGCGGAACACCAACAGGTGGACAGCCTCAAACTCCTGCTCATGTTCAAAGTACTTCAGCAGCACCCATTTGTAAGTATTGTCGGCAACAATTAAATGAAGGGGCAACATTTTGTAAATGGTGTGGGGCATCAACAAGCGAGCAACCTCAAGAAGATAAAGAACGCATAGAGCAAGAACAACGCGAAAAACAGGAGCGGATAGAGCAAGAGCGCATTGCAGAGCAGGAAAGAAAAGAAAAAGAGGAGCGTGACCGCCGTGAAGCAGAAGAACGGGAACGCCTCGAACAAGAACGCATCGCAGAGCAGGAAAGAAAAGAAAAAGAGGAACGGGAACGGCTCGAACGGGAACGCACATCAGAACAGGAAAGAAAAGAAAAAGAGGAGCGGGAGCGCCGTGAAGCAGAACAGCGTGATCAGATAGAACAAAAGCACATCGTTGAACATGAACCGGTGCAGAAACTTGAAGAATCGCAAACCCAGATAAAACAACAACCAAAAGTATTGTCGCTGCTGCTTAAGTGGTGGAAGTACATTGTTGTGGCTATCGTTGTTATCGCACTTCTCGGCTTTGGGGCTTACATGCTGTTTTTTAAACCGTCTCCGCCACCGCCTATTATTACTATCACTCCCCAAACTTCAACCATACAGGTTGGAGAAACTGTGGAACTGACAGTAAAAATGGAACCGGAGAAAAAGAAGGTAAATTGGGATTGGAGTTCCTACAATGAAAACGTAGCATCCGTAAACAACGGTACAGTTACCGGAGTAGGAGCAGGAATTGCAACAATTACAGTAATTTCGGAAAAACTAAAAAACGTTTCTGCAACCGCATCGGTTGTTGTTGAAGCAGTGCCGGAGCCAGAACCTGAAAAACCAGCCAAAAAGGAACCCACACGACCAACACAAAGCCAAAGTACCGGAACGGAAATAAAAACCATAAACTATTCATTCGGAAAATATGAAGGCAAAACGGTTAATGGCATACCGGAAGGACTGGGGACAATGTATTATACCTGTCGTATTCAGATAGCAAAACATGGTCGTACTGTTTATTATGCCGAAAATGGCGATACTTTCGTAGGTACGTGGGCTAACGGCGATATTGTTAATGGCAATTTGAATGACAGAAATAACAATTCAAAAGCTGTTATACTTGCCGGCAAACGCCCCACTCCACACAACCTTAAAGATGACAGATGTGAGTAATAAAACGAATATGAAGTTGAAAATCATTATAGGGATAGTTGTGTTTGTGTTGGCAATGTTGAAAGTCAACAGTCAGCCCTTTTTCTATTCGCAGTCGTTGCAGAATTTGTATTATTCGCTTCCGCCGGATTGTCGGTTGAGTATGCCTGTTGCCGATACGGTTGTATATTGTCAGGGAATTGTTTCTGATGGTGTTGTTCCGGTGGCATTTAGCAGCGATAAATACGAAATGATGGTGCATATTGGGTACCGTTTTTTGCACAATGAAGAAATACGGAAAGCCTTTAATCCTGCCATCATCATGTTTTTGGAACGCGAAGTGCTGGCGTTGCTGATTGCCGACAATCTGAAACAAAAATTGGCAACGAACCGCGATAACGGAATCTATTTGCTATTAAATGGAAATACACTCCAAACAGATTTTTATAGAAACAAGTCAGGATTGCCGCATTTGTTGCAACAGGTATCGGGCTTGGAAATTCAATACATGGAAGGGCGAGAATATAGTGTTAATATAAACTGCGGAACAGAACAAACGCTGACCGTCATGTTTGTAGCCGATGCCGAGTTGCTTTCCGACATGGATAAAAAAGAACGCGACGAACGACTTGTGGCGCAACTGAACTATCATTGCGCCAATATGGATAATCAATCACAACATATTCCGGCGTGTAACGAGGAAACAATGCAAGTAATACAAGATTCGGTACAGATAGATTCGGCATTTGTATGCAAGGGTGTTGCGTTTATCATACCTCAGATTAACAATAATTTGTATTACACGAAAGTTGATGGCGAATTTAAACTTGTTTTCAGCAAAAACCGGATAGCCGAAACGTTGTCTAACGTGATGCTTACTCCTATCGGGCATGATTATACCGTACAAATTACTCATAGAGTATATGGTGGCATTATACACAATTATGAGTTGAATAGTCGGGATTTTTTTGATTACTTTTCAGACGATTACGAACGCTATTTTGGCATAGAAACAATTGACAGGGATATACTTACCGGCACGTTGGTATTGGCTGACAAAAATGCAGATAACATACATCTGGCGCACGTGTCGGTCAATCTGTGGGAACTGCTCAACGGAGGTGTCATGGGAATGCAATTGAGCAGCAACATTCCACAACACAACATTGAATCATTGTTTGGAAAAATAAAAGACAGAGATAGTAATAACAAAAAATACAAATTGAATATCAATTAAATACAAAAAAATGAAAAGAATAATAACTACAATTTATAATTCTCGCTTGAGTGGATTTAGGTGGCTTTTGTTATGGGCTTGCTTCGTTCCCGGATTGGTCAATGCACAACAAAAAACCAATTTTAATTTTACCGATGGTGCAACCGAAAACCTTAGGATAACCATGCAGCAGAATACCAAAGCCGTATTTGATGTTATAAATGATTCTTATTATTTAAAAAAGAATGGGCTTCAACTTTCACCAAATAATATCACATCCGATGCGAGAGATCGGTTGCAGGCTCTGTGGAGTACCAGCAGTTTTTATTGTACTAAAACCGATGTTCAACAATCTATATTGAAAATGCCGAATGGTAATTGGCAGGCAAGAAACATTCCGGTATTTTTTGAACAAGGGCAAACAGACGAAGACAAAAATCAGGACATCGTGATAGAATTTACGCCCACCGGAATAATCAACGATATATATATTGCTATTCCATTCCATCAATATGAGAATATTCGCAACAAGGGAGTGAATGTTACGGACATACGCCGGCGACAACTGATTATTGAATTTGTAGAAAACTTCCGCACGGCATACAACCGCAAAGACATCGAATACTTAAATCAAGTATTCAGCAAGGATGCACTGATTATCACAGGAAAAGTACTCGCAGCCAAAGGTGATGGATACCCAATAGTTGAGAAAAAAGTACAAAATAAGGTGCAGTATATGGAAAATCTTAAAAGGGCATTCGCCAATAACAGATACATCAACATCAAGTTTTCTGACATTGAAGTATTTCAGCCTTATGAAAAAGATTATGTTTATTGCGTAAGGTTGGTGCAGGATTGGAATGCCTCTAATTACAGCGACAAGGGATATATTTTCCTTATCATAGATTTCAAGAATGAAAATGAACCGCAGATATGGGTGCGGGCATGGGATCCATATAATACGCCGAAAAAAAGTGTAACATTTGAAGGTGATTTTGTAATAGATTAAGTTTATAAATTTCAAATTAATAATGCGTAATAATAATAAAATGACAAAGCAGTTTTTTTTAACAGTTATTCTTTTTTTCGCCTTCTTTTTTTCATTAATAGCGCAACCTGCTATAACGGAAATGATTGTAGAAAAAACCACCGGTATCAATACTCCTTTTTTAGATTGTGGCGATCCTTCGCTTGGCGTATTGATTTTTAGTTCCACAATACCCGGGCTTAAATTCACATTGAACCTGAAAGGCAAATTAAAAAACGATTTTTACAAGGAGCAAGAGAATAGATATATACTATGTGTGGAACCCACTGATCGCCACTATATTTTAACGATTACATGTCCGAGTTGCAAGACGACAACTTATACTGTGGAAGA
>WQWP01000134.1 GCA_009787485.1 Lentimicrobiaceae bacterium
AATCCTCCTGTAATTCTATAATTTTCAAACAAATCGTGGATGCCCACCATGATCAAAGCGTTTATGCCCGTGTTCAAATAGATAGGCGAACTTCCGCCGGTAAACTGCTGATACGTAGTGTTTAGAAAGCTAAAATCCGCTTGCGTTACCATTCTGTTTACGGAAAATTGCACGTAATAGTTACGCGCCACCGATTGTCTAAATTCAATACCATCGGTGGATGCATTGGGTTGCCACCCCATCGCATTCACATTGTTGCTACTAAGGGCTATAGAATCTCCCGTTGGAGTTGTGGTAATTCTGGGAATAAGATCGCTTCGGTACATTTGGCGTAAACCTCTTTTTTTGCCTTCTTTTGTAAACTGTACCTGAGGCATTTGTGCCTGAATGCTATCTTTTACCGCTTTCACAGCAAGCGTTTTTTGCTTCATGGAAGAGGGTGTAAGGGGTGGCAATGGCTGCATTTCTTCAAAAGGAAATTGATACAACTGAGTCGTCCCTTTATGAAATAAAATCTCGCCCAACCTGTTATGCTCCGGCTCATAATCCTGTTCAAAAATAGAATACACATAATCGGTAAGTGGCGCTGTAGTAGCAAAATGCGCATAATGCACCGCCGTATCAATCTTGGTAATCGTACTGTCGAATTTTGCCACATAACGATTGTTAATGCCGTTTTCATCGCTCAAATACAGCACTTCCCCGTTTTCCATAACACGCGGATGGCTCTCATTGGCATTAGGCGTATTCGTTACACGAAGTAATTGATTGCCCTCTTTTTTAGGATTATACACAAACAAATCATAAAAATTGAGCGATTCTTTATTATAAAACCTCCTGCGGGTTAATGAATCCTCAGGGCGGTTTGATGAAAAAATAATAGAACTTCCATCATTCAACATACGCGGATTCAAGTCATCATAAATATCATTCGTAATAGCTTCCAGCCCACGTGCCTGAAGGTGATATAAATAGATATTCGTTTGCCCACTTTTTACACCGGAAAGCAACAGTGCATTTCCGGCAGACACATAGCTCCAATCTGTAATCTTATCTAATTCCACCAACATGCGCGGTTGGCGCACTCTTGTTTTTACCACCACCGGATGATAATACGATTGCACGGTTTTAATCCCTTTTGTGCGCCCTTTATCCTCTGTGGTAAAGCCCATCATTTCGCCATCGGGATGCCATGCCAGCTTGGGAAACGACAAATCGGGGTTATCCTCCGTTCTGGCATTTTTACGAAATACCGTTCTCGGCCTTTTGTCTTCGGGCGTTTTCAGCCACACCCGAATCTGTCCGGCTTCGTTGGTTGCAAAAGCGTAACTTTCGCCATCGGGCGAGAGAGTTAACTCGCTGTAATGGCGCGTTCTCTTTGCCCTTCTCAGCAGCGGTTGCGTATCCGGTCTTTCGCGGTTTTTATCCTTTGCAAACGTTACCACGTAAAATCGGTACCAATCTGTCAGCAAGTCTTGAAAGCGCCTGTTGGTGGCAAAAGTAAACCCTCTTTCCACGCTTCTTGCCGAGCGGCAGGCTTGTAAAACCTTAGGAATAGCGTCCTCGCCGTATCTATCCACAATAAAGCGCCAAAACGAGTGCCCCGCCTGCGTAGCTTCCATCGGCGACAAATTATCCAACTTTTTAAAACGCCGCGACACAATCCCGTCTCTTACCTGCGCATCCAGCTGGCTGTTCCAACTTTCTGCCATGTAGGAAGATAAGCCGCTGTAAAACCAATTCGGCGCATCCATAGCAAGCTCCGAAGCCATGTTGGCGCGCACAGTTTGCCCTTGCACAATGCCGCGCGCATACACCGAAGCAATGCCGCCGCGTATCATTTTGTTCAAATTGGCATGACTGCCATCAAAAAAAATATAAACTTTCGAGCCATAAATATTCGTAATTCCCGCCTGATTATAAAAATCATCATTATCATAATTAAAATTCGATTCTTTAAAATCGGATTGCGTACGATACACGATAAATTGCAATTTCCTACCCGAAGTAAAATTAAAATAGGTCTCTATCTCCTTAATCATCTCAGGCGCAACCATATTAACATAATCGGCAATGGGACGTGAATTGTGATAAAAGTAAACATCGAATTGCGGATTCCTATAAAATTGCCAATTAAAATTTTGGTATTGCACGCGGTTTTTCCCGAAAGTAAGATGCGAGCCGTTGTAAAATTGTCCGAAAACGGTGCTAAAAAACAAGCAAAAAAGACAAAAAAGTAATATTTTTTTTGCTTGGAGCAACTTTTCGGAAACAATCTTTCGAATATTCACTTTGGAGTTATGAATTTGGCAAAGAAAGTGTTTTTTGTGATAATTATAAAAATAATGCTTATTTTGTAGGTTCGTTTTTATGCTAAAATAGCAATAATTAAAATAACAATAATTAACCTAATGTATACTATGAGTAAAATTTATTTTTCAAAAAACGTACTGCTTGTAATAGCAATACTTGGATTCATGTTTAGCCCTGTTCTCCTTTATGCCCAACATCTTTTTTCGATAAATTACAACGATTTATCGCAAGAAAATGTAGCACAATTAAAGGCACAGGTTTCCGGATCTGAAATTTCTACTTTATCATTAACCTTAAATAATGAAGACAGAGCGGTGTATCCGGTTGCTTTTTCTGCTGTAGAAAATACTAAAATTATTATTTTGAATGAAGAAAACGGAAATAATGTAACCATTACGCCTGCTGTAGAGACGGATAATTATCCGTCTCTACCCACCGAATTTCAATTGGCGCCTTTCTTTATTGAAGAATTACGGCAAGGCGTACTTGGAAATGCAAGTCGTTATGTAATACTTGAAACGACGAACGATTTTTCAGTACAAAATGTTGCCTCTGTTTCTGCTGCTGAAAGAAACGTGCATATTCCCCGTTATCTCTATGGGTCAAAAGAGGATATAAAAGAAGCATTTCCGAAAGACCGCCAAATTATGCACATTTTCAAAGAAAAACCACAACTTATCCTTGCTAATCCTAATGACCTTGACCTTCAACGCTATGCAGCACAATGGGAGGAAGAGATGAGTTATTATGTTTACATGTACAAATTGCCCGATGGCGGCTTATGGATTTACGATGAGCATTTTAATATTATTGATGATAATGAGCCAAAAACAAGAACAGGCTCTAATTTAGAGTTTATTTTAACCGGAAATGGAAATGCAAATCAAAACCCTGCTACATTACATGCTCTGGATATTTGGAGTGAAGAGTTGGCGGGTACTGTTCCGGTAGCCATTAATATTCTGTTTACCAATATGGGTGGCGGGGGAACTATCGGCGGATCTTACCGCCAGCCAAATTACTGGCATCCTGAAACAGAAACATGGTATTGCTCTGCTGTAGGAAACCAAATGGCAGGTTATAATGTTGTGCCAAGTCAATGGGATATTCGAATAGAAATGAACTCACAATTCAACTTTTACTATGGGATAACCGGAGACCCCGGTAGCAATCAAATGGATTGGATTACTATTATATTGCATGAGGTATGCCATGGATTAGGTTTTTATCCGTTGGTTGGAACGACCGGCGCCTATACCTATACAACCCCAAGCGGCAGTAGTGGTACGCCTACGAATTTTCCCGGTATCTATGACCGTCAATTGTTTCAAGGTGCTACAGGCAATGTTTGTTTAACAGATCTTCCTCAGAGCCAACGTAGTACGTTGGTTAAGAGCAATAACTTGTATTCGGGGGCGCCGGGTTCAAACTTATTAGAAGCTTCCGATGGTAATCGTGTACAAATGTTTGCTCCAACTTCTTGGCAAAGCGGTTCAAGTGTTTCGCATTGGGAAAACAGTGTAACTTTTACAACTTTTATGAGACCTTATGCTAATTATGGCTGGAAATTACATACTATTTGTGTAAGAACAATAGGCATGATGCTTGATATAGGATGGACGTCGCCGGGGCTTGTTCCGGTAACCGAGATTATTAATGTTCCCGACACCATTTCCGTAGGCACTCTTATTTTAGCCGGCACGGTGGTTCCCAGTACTGCCACCCATAAAACTATAAACTGGGATATTGATGATGCAGGAACTACCGGCGCAATCCTCGCCGGCGACACGCTTCACACTACGGCAACAGGTACGCTAACCCTGTTAGCCACTATTATCAACGGCATAGCAGAAGACAATAATTATACCCAAAATTTTACCATCACAGTAGATAAGGGTGTACAAACCGCGCCGGAAGAGCCTACATTGGCAAACCGCACGCCCACAAGCATTGTACTTAATGAAATGGAAGACTGTGAATTTCGCATAGACGATGAGGAATGGCAAACCGCTACGCTATTCGACAATCTATCTCCTAATACCACCTATACTTTCGTAGCGCGTAAAGCAGAAACGGAAACTCATTTTGCTTCTCCGGAAAGCCCGGCCGTGGAATTTGCCACCCCGTTTGCATACATGATAACCGCTACGGTAAACGATCCGGATTTCGGCTCCATAGATCCTGCCGGTGAAACTCTTATAGAAGAAGGCGGCTCCATAACTTATACCATTACACCTTATGAAACATATAAAATTTACGATGTATGGGTGAATGGAGCAAGTCAAGGAGAGATAACTACTTACACATTCGAAAATGTACAATCGGAAGGAACTATTTCGGTTGAGTTTGGTTTGGGAATTAATGAAAATGAATTTGGGGATGTGCGGGTTTACAGTTATGGAAATACCGTTTATATCAAAATTGTAGAGACAAATTATCCGTCTCTACGGGCAGAAATTACGGATATAACAGGCCGAATCGTCTATCAAAACGCAATCACCAACATGGAAACGACCATCCCGTTGCAAGTGGCAGCCGGCATTTACAATGTAAGGTTGATTTCGCAAGAAGGGAAAACGGTGAGTAAAAAGGTTTTGATTGAGAGGTAGTACTACTTACAGTAGCCTGAAGTTCTACGAGTGCCGGCTTTTTGGGCAAGTTCACACGGAACGTTCAATAACGCGCAGAGGGATTGCCAGCTGCCCGCACGCCGCCGCAATATCCTTCCCCCTGCTCTGTCGCACATTCACAATTAAATTCTTAGATTCTAAATGTGCAACAAAAGCCGCTTTTTTCTCCGGCGTGGAAGGCCGAAAATGCGTATCCGTAGCGTTATATTCTATGATATTGATTTTTACGGGGAATGCTTTGCAAAAACGGCACAGCTTTTCAGCATCTTCTAAACTGTCGTTTATATGCTGCAACAGCACATACTCTATCGTAATTCGTTGATTTGTCTTTTCAACATAATAACGCAACGCCTCTTGTAATTCTTGAATTGTATTAGTTTGATTTACAGGAATTAACTGAGAGCGTTTGCTATTATCTGCCGTATGTAACGAAACTGCCAAATTTGCCTTAAAGCCGTCATCTGCTAACTTTTTAATTCCTGCGGTAATACCTACCGTAGAAAGCGTGATGCGAGAAGGCGACAAGCCGTTTCCGTTTGGCGAGGTCAATATTTCAATCGCTTTGAAGACGTTATCGTAATTCAACAACGGCTCGCCCATGCCCATAAACACGATGTTGCTGATGGGTATTCCAAATGCTTCTACCGCACGCCGATTCATCAACACGTATTGATCAATAATTTCCCAAAAGCGGAGTTGCCGCGTAAACCCGAGCATTCCGGTAGCACAAAACGAACATTTGAGGGCGCATCCTACCTGCGACGACACGCACGCCGTTACCCTGCCTTGCGAAGGGATAAGCACTCCCTCAATTTGTTCTCCATCGAACAAATGAAACAAAATTTTTATCGTTTTATCCGCACTTACTACCTCTTTTTCAATTTTCGTTTGCAGAAAAGAGAAATTTTCTTGCAATTTTTCTTGCAGATTTTTCGGAATATTGATCATTTCTTCGAAAGAAGTAACATTTTTCTTCCACAACCAATCGTGTAATTGCTTTGCTCGAAATGGTTTTTCGTGATGTTGTTGCAAAAACTGCAAAAGTTGTTCGGGAGAGGTTTCGCGGATATCCATGTTTGATTTAAAGAATTATGCAAAAAAAGCATTTTTTTGGGAATA
>WQWP01000135.1 GCA_009787485.1 Lentimicrobiaceae bacterium
AAATAATAAACATTTAATGATTTTACCCTCCAACGAATGTGCTTTAATGTGTTTACCCTTATTGCAAAACAATCTTCCTCATTCCGGTTTTATTATCACTCTTTAACTCCAAAATAAATACTCCTTTCGGCAAATCAATAACATTAATTACTGTATCACTTTCCTTGATTTTCTTTTGCATGATCACTTTACCTTGCAAATCATACAAAGTAGCTACTAAATTTTGCAAATTTTCTTCTTCAACAACAATCGTAATTTTGTCGTGGGCAGGATTCGGATAAGCATTGAACAGTAAAGAATTATTTCCTAAATATTCATCAATGCCTACAGAGAATACTGAATTTCTGTTAATTAACCAAATATTAGGGTCAAATTGTATGGATTTTACGGCGTTTGAAACGCAAATACGAAAATTCTCAGTATTAGCATCTTGATACAAACGCACAATTGTATCCTCTCCGGTTGAGTAATTCAGTTTAAGGTCGAAATGAGTTTTAAACAAAGGCGTTGTTGTTGTTGAAGTAGTTTGCACCGACTCTACAAAAAGAGTATCACCTTGCTGATCCCATTTAATATCAAAAATGGGATAATCTTCTCCATAAATCCACTGGTTAAAGAAATCAGTAAAATCTTCTCCTGTTGTAACCTCCACAATCTCTTTGAAATTTTCTGTTGATGCGCTTGAATAGGCATAAGTGGATAAATAGTTTCGTATTATTTGAAAAAAGATAGCGTCATTATGAATTTCATAGCGTAAAGTATGCACAACTGCTGCCGATTTTTTATAACTCAAGCGGTAGTTGAAAATTTCAGAATAATTTGTTGGATTGGGAACGTACACACTTCCTCCCGGCAGTGATTTTATGGTATTATGGGCATCATTCATCCAATAATCGGCTCTTGCTTGAGATTCTAAGTTTTGTAAAGCAACATATTCAAAATATGATGCCATTCCTTCATTCAACCAAACGTCATTCCACCTTCTACATGTAACGTAATTTCCAAACCATGAATGAGCCAATTCGTGCGCAGTAAACCAAATATACTGACTGCCATAGAAACTTGAGGTGGTATCTAACGATTCATAGCCGGTGGTTGTCATCGTTTGATTTTCCATAGCTCCTGATTGAACCCCACTTTTGCTTTTAAATCATTTTGAGAAAATAATGATTGTAAACTGAGAATAGCTAAGAAAATGATGGATATTATTTTTCTATTTGTCATACTTTTATATTTTGAAAAATTTTTGAAAGGGTGCTGCGAAATTATTAAATATTTCATATCTGTTCTTCCAAATACCTTTTAACCAACAATTCCGGCTTATTAATAGATTTTTGCACCCAATCGAAAAGCAGTTCGGTTTTTTCCTCCTCTGAGAGCTGCCAATGAATTTGCGATTTTCTTAGTTTTTCGATGCAGTAGCTTACGATGATAGCTACCGAATTTGAAATGTTGAAGCTATTGGTAAACCCGTGCATGGGAATTTTTACGGTTTTGTCGGCAGCGGCAACCGCTTCTTTAGATAAGCCCGTTAATTCTGTTCCGAAAAGGAAAGCTACCGGTTTTTCTAAAGGCAGCTCCTCCAAAAAGCAGCTATTGTCGTCGGGCAGGGTGGCCACAATGGTGTATCCTTTTGCTTTCAGTTCGTTAATACATGTAAGCATTGGGTCATCTTCCTTGTGGTAATGATTGATTGTAAGCCATTTATCTGCGCCCATGGCAATGGCTTTATGGATTTGGAAGTCGTTTTCGCCTTCTACGATGTGAATATCCTGTATGCCTACACACTCGCAAGAGCGCATCACGGCGCTGATGTTTTGGGTTTGGTACAAATCTTCAACTACTATGGTGAGGTGCTTTGTTCGGTTTGCTAAGACTTTGTGTAATAGAAACTTTCTGTCTTCTGTTAAGAAAGATTCTAAGTATTGGGTTAGTTTTTTTTGTAGCGTGTGGTTCATTATTCTATGAAATAAATCGTAAAACGTAACTTTTAGAATACTGTCAAATACTCATCATTAATTACCATGGTGTCTCCTACCTGTTTGATAACGGCAATTCCGTGTTTTATTGATAAATTTGCAACGTCTTTATTAATACGAAAGGCAGCTATACCCAGATACATATCGTAATTTGCATATTGCGGGAACAATTGCTTGAAAGTATTCACTTTCTTAAGCAACGCTTCAACATCTTTTATGCGAGCTTTATATTTTATCTCAATAATTACTACCGATTTGCAATTATAGAGCACCAAATCGTATTCTCCTTGAAGATTGAGAATAGCATCTTTTTTTAGAAGATTGGGTGAATAGCTATCAAATTTTTGTCCGGCAAATTGCAACGAGTTAGAAAAATTGTCTATAAAATAGGCTTCCGCCACTTCTCCGTTGGATTTTGACATACCGCCAAGCTCTTCTTGCATGGCTTTAATAGATTTTTTTAGCTCCTTGGTTTCTTTGGCGGCTTCTCTGGCATTATCCTTAATTAATTTCAAAACACTTGCATAAGTGATTTCGGGTTTAGAGGTAGTTTTACTTTTCATTGGGTAGATTTTTTAGTAATTGTTTGACGCCGCGAAAATATAAAAGTTTTGATTCAAAACCTCTTTTTAGATGAATTATTTTTCTAATAATCAATATGTTAAAACAAGTAAAAAAGTGCATATTTTCGATGTTTTTCTGCAATAATGCAGGTTTTTTGGCAAATTATGCAGTTTTTTTCAAAAACTCTTACTATAAATGTCAATTAACATTTATTAACAATTTTATTAAATTAATAATGAACAATATAGTATTTTAATTAACGTTCATTAACGAATTGTGTCGAATAAATTATAGTTTTGCCGACGAAAAAAATGAATATTAAATTTTAAACCATATTTCTATGAAAAAAAATCTACTTTCTTTCATTTTGTGTTTTTTAGCAATTTGCCTTTTTGGCACATTAAATGCACAAGAGCCTATCTATCAGCTTTCCAACGGTAATTTTGAAAACGGGTGGTATCGCGAAACTTCTAATGCCGGCAGTATTGTTCCTGTAGGATTTAACTCGTTTTACAGTGGAGCCGGAAGCTTAATCGGAACAGCTTCCGCACAGCGGCAAGACAGCTCGCGTGATGTGCGTGCCGGCGCTACGGGCGCTTTTTCGCTACGTATGTACTCCACCACGGTGTTGGGAATAAGAGCGAACGGAAATGTTACTACCGGAAGAATTTACGCAAGTAGCATGACTGCAAATAATGCCG
The DNA here is from genome assembly GCA_009787485.1 of Lentimicrobiaceae bacterium. Taxonomy (GTDB): domain Bacteria; phylum Bacteroidota; class Bacteroidia; order Bacteroidales; family WCHB1-69; genus WRNX01. The sequence goes on from WQWP01000135.1 coordinate 3,245, forward strand.
GTAATTATAATTACACGGATTATGCACCGAGCTCCACAACTACGCCTCCTAATCCATCTAAATTTTGTCCGGAAATTACAGGAACTCCCGACTCTTTACGTTTTTGGGTAAAATATCTGCCCGGAAGAACCGGAGCAACTAATACTACAGACAGAGGAAGAATAAGAGTTTATATACACGGAATAGGAGAATGTAGAGATGCTCCGCAATACCCGTCGGGAATGACAGAAGTACAGCTATATTACGGAAAGGCAATGAAAGAGTTTTACAAAGAAGACGGCGGATGGCATTGCTACCAAGTACCTTTTGAATATACGGGAAACAATGATCAAAGAAATGACAATGGTAATTTTCACGTATTGGTATCTATGACCACCAACGCCACACCGGGCGGCGGCGCCAATAATGCCGACCAAGTTTGGTTCGACGATATAGAATTTGTTTACTCTGCCTGGCTAAGCGACTTACAAGTGAATGGAGAAACCTTTGAGGACTTTGAACAATCAACTTTAGAATATTTTATCGAATTGACAGGACAAGCGCCTTATGAATTTCCGTATCAACCGGAAGATTTTACTTGCATCAAAGAATCAAATTGGGCTCAGGTTGCGGATCCTGTAAATATACCGGGACCAACCGGTGATGCCGACAAAGGCTACACCTCTATTGTAGTTACTGCAAACGACGGCAGTACGAAAGAATACAAAATACGCTATGCTTCAAATCCTTCCTCCGACAATACGATCACCGGATTGAGCTATACTTTGGATGGCGAAAATGCCATAGCCGTATCAGGGGTTAACCCGGCTACCTTAAGTTATACTACAACATTGCAAGACCCTGACGAAACTCGCATTCCTCAAGTTAGAGAAGAAGATGTTATTTTATCCGACCCGTATGCTACAATAACATTTATTAACCAACCGAAAAGTGTAAATAATTCAGTAGCTGCGATTACCGTAAGAGCGGAAGACTTCAGCACCAAAATCTATACTTTAAACTTTTCAAAACCCATTTCTTCCAATTCTAAATTAGCCATGATACGAGTAGCCGGTGTGCCTGTTGCCGATTTTCACGCGGATACATTAGTATATGAACACCATATAGATATGTGTGCAACCAGCAACGCTATGCTGGCTGTTACGGCTGTAGCGTCGAGTGTTTGGGCAAATATTAGCTATACACAGGCAACGTTAACCAACAGAACCGCAACGATTTTGGTAATGGCAGAAGATAGTACACAAACCACCTATACCATCAACTTTATTTTAACGAATGATAATACTACGCTGTTAGGATACAGAGTGGGTAGCACAAACCGAAATAACAGTTTTAATGCCGGTAATGATTATACAGATGTTTATTCAACCAATTTTACAGCAGTTCCGGCACTATCGTTATCTACCACAAGCGGACAGCAAGGTTGTGCCGGTCAACAAGTTATTTTTCAACCTGCAATATTTTTCCCGGATACAAATTTCATAAAGGTAACCGCTCAAAATGGGGTTGATACACAAATGTATAGAAGTGTACTCAAAAGCACAAACTGTTATGTGGCCACAGGCGCTAACAATGGATTTAGATATAATTATGGTGGATTAACAGACCAAAATACCGGAATAAATATTACAACGGCTAATAACAACAATACTAATACGATTACTACAACAGTAGTAACTTTACCGATTGGTCCTCCCACGCCTCCGGAACTTGTAGTGAGAGCATTTACAACGACTGTGGCGCTACCTACTGCTCATATTGTTCAACCTACGCACAGAAACGATACGGCCATAGTAACTGTTGTTGCAAACGATGGTACTACGCAAAAAATATACAGAATACCTTTTAGAGCCACTCTTTCACCGGATGCTACGTTGAGCAATATCACTTATGATGGATTTCAAGTTCCGGGTTTTAACCCCACAAGAGAGCTCTATACATTGATATTCCCATCCAATGTTACGGAAGTTCCTGATATTGAATTTACGCCAAGCTTTCAGTGGCTTCCCGAAGAAAATATAGTATTTACGCCGGCAGCCTCTTTATCAGACACTGCCACAATTGAAGTAACGGCAGAAAACGGCACTACAAAAAGAACTTATAGAATTGTTTTTGAAGTGGTTGAGCAGGAAAAAGACGCATATCTAACCGATATAAGATACAACAATGTAACCATATCCGGCTTTAATCCAACCACGTTTAATTATACGATAGATATTCCATACTCGGCGCCTACGCCTCCTGCCATTGCTGCTTACGCTTCTTCGCCCACGGCGCTCGTTTTCTACGCCACGCAGTTAAATACGCCGCCTTATACCCAAAGAATACTCGTGTTTTCTGAAGATATGACCGTTAATAAGATTTACACCGTAGATTTCAATTTGGTGAAAAATACGAATGCGGCATTGGAAGATATACAAATTAACGGAGTATCGTTACAAGACTTTAACTCTGAAGTGTTTGCATACGATTACGAATTGCATTATACAGAACTTGACGCTCCTGTTGTTTCGGCAACCCCTGCTTTTGAACACGCACAGGTTGTTGTTAATCAAATAAATACAACTACCGGAACTGTTGCCATTCATGTTACTGCAGAAGATGAAACTTATACGGAGGTTTATACTGTTCATTTTACTCGAGAATTATCTCCGGTAACAGCTATAGAAGCTATTGAATATGAATATAATGAGCAGATTTATATGCATGATGTAACCGTTTCCGGAACAGAGATTATCATTATGCTTCCGGTGGAAACAGAAGGCGAGCCCATGATTGACCATGTTGTATTAGCCGACCACCGCGCCGATTTTGTC
>WQWP01000136.1 GCA_009787485.1 Lentimicrobiaceae bacterium
ATACTTGGTGCTTGCACGGTATAAACATAATAGTGCATAGCAATACTATTTTAAGGATTTTCATTAACAATTAAGAATAAAAATTAAACTTCCGGTGGTCTTAAAAGCACACAGATGACACAGATGACACAAGATTTTCACAGATTAATAACAAATAAAATCTGCGTTTATCTGTTTAATCTGCGTCATCTGCGTGCAAAAAAATCAAACCTCCGGAGGTTGCTCAATCCGACTAAAAAAATCCTCAATAGGAAGATCTTCCTTACCCGAAACTCTAAATTTCCCTATGTTTTTTGAAAATAAATTTGCTAATTCTATACTTTGCGCCACTTGTTGCGAAAAATCATGATGGACAATCTCTACATAATTACAATCGGTCTGCATATCGCCATCTTCATCAATATCATTACCTTCGCCGGTAATAAGTTCTACAATTAATTCAGCCACGCTGTTTATTTCTCCGTTTGGACTTTCCATTTCGTAAGCGCTGGAGATAAAAAAACCTCTATTGATGTAAACCAATAACAACAAGATAGTTAAAAGATTTCTTACAATAGGCTTCATTTTTTATTTATTCGATGTGAAAACGTGAAGATTTGCTAAAAATTGTGTAAAGGGATGGGATTCCTCGCTACGCTCGGAATGACGACCACCCTACTTAAAATGGAATTGCCCAAAAATAAGGACGTTGCATTTTCTCACATTCATCAATATACTTCATTACCTTTTTATCGTATTCGCTTTGGGTAATAAATTTTCGTTTTTTCTTGACCGCCGGTTTTTCTATCTCTATGTTTTCATCGGGAAGTAAAATGCTGGTGGCGGTGTACACTACGGCGCCGTTCGCTTCGTTTACCTCCAAAATCATGCCGGGTAAGCCGCAATATTTGTTTGGACCCAGGGGCACGGGCAAATCCAAAGCAAACCAGGCGATGACTTCTTTCTCTTTTATCGGATCGAAATAAGAGGCGTTCATGCAGATACGCCCGGCAATTTCTTTCATGTCGTTTTTGATTTTCCAATTTTGGCAGATTAGAGAATCTTGAATTACATATTGTTTGTTCAGCAAACTCAGTACGTCGAAAGTTTCGTTTTTTTCGCGGTCTCTGTAAATGATGTAATCGTCGCCTTTGCGCCATTGACTGTATTCTTCATTTTCTTGATATTCAAACCGATCTGCGTTAGAGTTGAATTTTAGCTCTGCGGTTACTGTGTATTCGCTGTTGTCGCCCCAAACATACGCCATGCGTTCTCTTTCGGTTTTAGGCATGGTTTTGCTGGATTCTACTTTCTTTGTCCAATTGTGGGATACGGTGTAGGTTATGATGCCGCTTTCCTGAGGGTGGGCGTAAATTGTGATTAGGAGGAGGGCTAAGGTTAAAAGGATTGGGTTTTTCATATTGTTTGTTTTTTGTTTTTGTTTTTTCAGCACAGAGGCACGGAGGGCGCAGAGTTTCACAGAGTCTCTGTGTATCTTTGTGTCCTCCGTGTCTCTGTGCTAAAATCCACACACTATCTATTTGCCACTCTAACTCTTTGATTTCCGGTACTCTTCACCTCAAACCCCTTCAAATTATAAGCCACCGTCAGCAAAAAATACCGCGCCAGCGTCGGCGAAACTCTATATTCTATATAATTTACCGCCGCGATCTGCCTGATATATTCATTTTGATTCAAAACATCCACCGCCGCCAACCGCAACTCCCACTGATTTTTCTTGCCAATTACCTGCCGCACCGAAATATTTAAGTTGTGTATATCTTGATTAAACTCAAAGTTTCTGTTAGTATAGTTTGAAAACCGATAAGTTCCTTCTAAATAAGTTTTTTTGAAAACCTGCCATTTCGCATACAAACTGGCTCCATAGTTTATAAAAGTCTGGTTTCTATCTATTTGAATTGAATAGGTAGTAAAAGTTTGTGCCACACTACCTCCAACACCAAAATTTAATCTTTGACCAATCGTTAAATTTAAGTTCAAATGTGCGCCATAATTCTTTGAATTTGTGATATTTTTAATATTGTTAATAAACACCGGTGCATTGCCGATTCCTCCATTTATGGAAGCATTTGCGGTGAGTTTCGTTTTCACAATCGGGAAACTTGTCCATGAATAGAAAGAAAACCGGTTTCCGCCTTTTACATTATCGGGCGTGGAAGTGGTTACGAAGCCTTGATTTTCAACAAATTCAGTAATTTGATTATACACAATCTGACTGTCGTAAAATTTAGCAGTACTATTAAAATAAATACTGATCATGGAAGCGCTATTCCAATAATTTATTCCTCCATTTATTTCATGATAACGTTCAGGGGTTAAATCTGTATTACCCAATATTTTATACATTCTATTCGATAAATTGGGCATGGGAAACAAGTATGAAATATCCGGTGCGGAAACATCATAAGAATAGCCCGCGTCCACATAAACATTTTTCGGAAGTTGCAGATATGCAGAAAAATAAGGAATGAAGCTATTATAGGGCAAAAAATTTTGTTCATCAACAGGTTGCAGTCTTGTTTCGCAAATGCCTTTCATGATAATGGATTGAAAGGCGCCCCCTAAACTTAAATTTATACCGTTGTACCCATAGTTGGCAGAGGCGCCCACTCGGTTGTAAAGCGTATTATTCTCGTAATCAATCCAAAGAGAATCAATCTCCACATTAGAATTTGCGGGGTCGGTTGAGTTGTTTTTATTGCGGCTCAAACTGTTGCTGAAATTATAAAACCCGAGTAATGAGAATCTTTTGCCCAATGGTTCCACATACAAAACACTCGATTTAACAAGGTGATCTTCAGAGTTTCTGTTGTTTTTAACCACGAACTTTATCTGTTCGGACGTCGTGCCATAAAAAAACTCATTTATATTGTTAATATCCTCTAAATTATTTCCATTTTTATAATTGTAGAAACCACTCAAGGCAAAATTACGCCCTTTTTTCTTAAATTTGTGATTATAAATCGTTAACACATCGAAATTCACATCGTCGTTCAAATATTCATTATTCACGGAATTTAGGTTAATAGGCACAAATTCGGGCGTTTGAAAAAATTGGTCGGTTTTATACAATCTGTTAACAGGCTCATATTTAAAGTTTGCTCGCACCACAATGTTATTTGCCGAGTCTATCTCGTACTCAAAGCGTGTAGAAAAACTATGGTTTTGGCGAAGATTGTCGTTGTGGGTAGTGTCTATCCTCCAAAAAGAGGAGTCATTTTCTAAAAAAGTTTCCCTTTCAGCAAACAGATCGTTAAATGCCTTATTTACAGTATAAAAATATCCGACATTGAATTTTACTTTTTTGTGGTAATAATTATAATTTACGCCGCCGCCGCCGTTGTTCGAGAAACCGCCTTCTAAACTGCTGCCAAAGGAACTATAAGAATAATAACGCATTCCCCTCATGGAAGAGCCAAAGCCAAAATCGCCGTTATCGTTTCCGCTTTGCATGCTTTGTCCGTAAAATTCCGACCGGTCATTCCAATCCATATTTGATTGGTTCAGGTTGTTTCCATATCCGATAAACGAGAGTTGTTGTTTGTCGGTAAACCAGTTAAAATTTCCTTTGGCCACCCAGCGGTGTGGTGCGCCGGAGCCCCAGCCGTAGCCGGCGCTTGCCTTTCCGAAATAGCCTTTTTTATACTCATCTTTCAGCTCCAAATTCATCACTTTTTCCTTAGAGCCGTCGGCAATGCCGGTAATTTTTTCCTGTTCCGATTTTTCGGTGAAAACCTGCACTTTCGATATGGCCGCGGCATCTAAATTTTGTGTTACCGTTTTGGGGTTGTTTCCAAAAAACGCCTTACCATCCACATATACCGTTTTCACGTCTTTGCCCATGGTAGAGATATTTCCGTCCACATCTACATCAATGCCGGGCAGGCGGCGCAGCAGATCCTCTACGGTGGAACCGGGAGGAACTTTAAAAGTGCTTGCATCATATTCTACCGTATCTCCTTTAATAAAAATGGGCGCTTTGGCTTCGCGAATGACGATTTCCATTAAAAAATGCGCGATAGGTTTCAGCACAATAAGTCCCAAATTAATCTCTTTTTCCTCTTGCGGCTCAATGAAAAACGCTTGCGGCATATAGGTAAAATGTGAAATTTTAAGGATATAATTTGCTTTTCTAATATTTCTGAACGCAAAATTTCCTTTCGAATCGGAGGTGGTAAAATTTACCAGGGTAGAATCTTTTACACTTAACAACATTACTGTTGCAGAAGGAATCGGCTCATTTATCGTGTCTTTAAGCATTCCTGTGATGGTAAATTGGGCTTTTGCGGAAAAAGCGAACAAAAGGAATGCTAAAAAAGAGAGGATTTTTTTTGTATTCATAATTGAAGTTCTTTTCGATGGAAAGATTTGCGCGAAAGTATAAAATATTGTATGGGATAGATGGAATTTGTACTTAATTTTGGATTAAAGCGAGCACGTACATCATAACAGCCTCGCAGAGGCGGCACTTTATTAACCGTAGGTTTTAACCTACGGTTGTAACATGATACACAGTACCCTGAAGCCCCGCATGGGGCGATACTTCTTACGTGTGTAGTAGTGCCGTCCTTGCAGGACTTCAGATTGTGTGCACTGCCTCTTAACCGTAGGTTGAAACCTACGGTTAATAAAGTGCCGCCTCTGCGAGGCTATTGTGACAATTTTTTATGTTAATTTGCATTCCATTATCGCTACCATGAATAATCAGGAAATTGGCAGTTATATTCAACATTTTTTTGCTAAAAACGGTAAAATCTCCCTGTTTTTAGAGCAACAAGCCGTTGCATTGTGGGCGCAAACGGTGGGCGAGTTTATTGCTAAACAAACTACAAAAATAACGGCAAAACAAGGGGTGCTTTATGTTACTATTCCCAATGCGGCGCTCCGGTTTGAGGTGCTGAGCAGCCGCAGCCAAATTATTACAAAAATTAACCAAACATTAGGCAGCGATGTTATTAAAGGAATCATTATTAAATAATTAAATCTATACATTATGAAATTCAAAAAATACGGAAGTCCATGGTATTTTGCCATTAAAGGTGCATTGTTTTTATTAATCAGCATCGTTTCTTTTGTTCAAGTTCCGGGTAGCTTTAACACGCTGGGGTACTTGTCTTTCCTTTTTATTTTATTCATGTCGGTGGCTGTTTTTGGCAACACATATATCTTAAAATCTAAAAAGGAAAGAATTGCCGGCATCGTGCTTGCCTTGTGCCACTTTGCGTTTGCTATTATTTTATTGGTTTTGACCATAAAAAAGGGCAATGTTACACTGGCTGAGGAAACTGCCTTACGCGCCACAACCTTCCTTTGGATACGCAACTGGTTTGCTTTCTTCTTGTTAACCGAATGGATCGAAGCTATTCACCTCTTGGTTAAGAAAAATGCGCATGCCATCACTGTTTTTATGGGAAGTATTATGACCGCCATTTTTCTCGTTGTTTTTGCTTATTTGAAGAGAACGGCTGAGGTTACGCCTATAGATTTTTACGACATGCCTTTCCTTTTCTTGGCGCTTATTACTCTATTGGCAGGTTTGGGATCCATCGCTACGGCATTTATGCTGAATGTGGGCAACAAACATTCTTATAATGATGAAGTAGGCAGTTTTGGCGTGTGATCAAATGCTATGAAAGCACAATTCTATCAGGAATTATTGCATTTGGCGCCCGATGCGGAATCGGCGCGCTTTTTGCTGGCAGTAAGCGGCGGGCGGGATTCTGTAGTTTTAGCGCATCTTTTTGTACATTACGGCTTAATTTTTGACATTGCGCACTGTAACTTCCATTTACGCGGAGAAGATTCGCAAAAAGAGATGTTTTTTGTACAAAACCTCTCTTTTTTGACGACACAAAAGGTTTTTGTGCAGGAATTCGACACATTGTCCATCCAAAAAAAATCCGGAAAATCTATAGAAATGATCGCGCGGGAATTGCGTTATGAGTGGTTTGAAGAAATTGGGAAAGATTACGATTATATCGTTACGGCGCATCATGCGAATGACCATGCGGAAACGGTGTTAATGAACTTGTTG
>WQWP01000137.1 GCA_009787485.1 Lentimicrobiaceae bacterium
AGCTTGTTAAGCAAGCATGAACTACTATCAAAAAAATCTGAATACAAGTAAATTACAAAAATGCTATGAAGTAGCGCCGCCAAGAATACGGCAATTGCTAACAGCAGAAATAGATTTTATAGTAAAGCAATAACTTATTCCGGCAATGATTTTTTAAAATTAGCCGCTGCGTTTAATATGGATGCCAATATTTATGAGGTAGATAATTCTACTGTTTTTTGCGAGATGAAGAAAAAATAGGGCTAAATCTTATTTTGGTGCTGAGAAAATAAAAAAAGTAAAAGCAGGTACCGTTTTTTGCATGTAATGTGCATATCTATCACATTGCGTGCGACCCCAAATTCCTTTTCCGCTTGCGGAAAAGGTGGCAGCCGACGGCACATAAACCTTTCTAATTCAAAGTATTTTGCGCCGTCGGATGACGGAAAAGGTTTATAAAAATAATTCAGCACAGCAAGAAAGTTCTATCGTTTTACAGAGAGAATATTTTGAAAATCAAATAAAAAACTGGAAAATCCAGCCCAAGTTGACCCCCTAATTCCAATTCAAACTGACCCCTCATTTCCGATGAAATTGACCCCCTGTTTCCAGACGAAAAATGCCAGCGTGCAACTTGCGGTTATAAACTATAGCACTTCATCAAACTCCTCTTCCGAAATTACCCCCAACTCCAGCGCCGCCTCTCTCAACATTAAATCATTTTTATGCGCATGTTGCGCAATTTTAGCAGCATTGTTATAGCCAATCACCGGAGTTAAAGCGGTAACCAACATCAGCGAATTTTCATAATGTTTTTTAATATTTTTTAGATTGGGTTGGATGCCGGTTACACAATGATCGTTAAACGAATTCATTGCATCGCTCAATAAATGAATGGATTGTAGAATATTTTTGGCGATGAGCGGCATAAACACATTCAGTTGTAACTGTCCTTGCATAGCGCCAGTGGTAATGGCTACATCATTGCCTATTACTTGGCAGCAAACCATGGCAAGCGCTTCGCATTGTGTGGGATTCACTTTCGCGGGCATGATGGAGGATCCGGGCTCGTTTTCGGGGAGGAGTAACTCGCCGAAGCCGCAGCGAGGGCCTGAGGCCAATAACTTTATATCGTTGGCAATCTTCATTAAGGAAACGGCGAGGCGTTTCAGGGCGCTTGAGAGCTCTACGAAGGCGTCGTGGGAGGAGATTGCCTCGAATTTGTTGGGGGCTGTGTGAAGTTGGTATAAACTACCCCGCCCTTCGGGCACCCCTTCAAAATTTGAAGGGGATATTTTATCCCCGTCATTGCCGGCTTGACCGTCATTGCGGGCTTGACCCGCAATCCCATTCAATTCATTGATAAAGAAATTGATGTACATCACCGCTTTTTCATCATAGCCCTTAGGAACATTAATGCCGTTGCCAACAGCACTGCCACCTATTGGCAAGAAAGATATTGCATTTAAGGCATTTTTAACATTCGTAAGCCCAAACGACAATTGTGCAGTATATGCCGAAAATTCATCTCCCAAAGTAAGCGGCGTAGCATCCATTAAATGCGTGCGGCCTATTTTTTTAATGGTAGCAAATTCTTTTGACTTTTCGGTAAATGATAATGAAAGTTTTTCCAATGCCGGAAGGAAACAACTTGTAATTTCCTGCAATGCAGCCATTCGCATCGCCGTAGGAAATACATCGTTTGTAGATTGCGATTTGTTTACGTCATCATTAGGAGAAAGCACAACCGGAGGCTCTAACGTTTTTGCATAAAAAGCAATCACTTCATTGAGGTTCATGTGGGTTTGCGTGCCTGAGCCGGTTTGCCACACCAACAATGGAAAGGCATCCGGAAGTTTGCCGGATAGAATAGCATCGCAGGCTTGGGCAATGGCATCGCGTTTCTCTTTTGAAAGTACGCCGCAGTCATAATTGGCAAAAGCCGCAGCTTTTTTCACTACGGCTATTGCATTTATGATTTCTACCGGCATTTTTTCGCTGCCGATTTTAAAGTTGTTTAACGAGCGTTGGGTTTGCGCTCCCCACAGAGCATCCACAGGCACTTGAACTTCGCCTAATGTGTCGTGTTCAGTTCTATACGCGCTCATTACTTTATCTCTTCATCTTTTTTAGGAGCTGCTTTGGGCTTTCCGATCGCCTCACGCATGCTGGTGTCTGATTTCAAATTTTCTAATTTATAATAATCCATCACGCCGAAATTACCATTTCTAAAGGCTTCTGCCAGAGCAAGAGGAACCTCCGCTTCGGCAAGAATTACTTTTGCGCGCGCTTCCTGTGCTTTGGCTTTCATTTCCTGCTCGCTTGCCACAGCCATAGCGCGACGCTCTTCCGCTTTTGCCTGCGCAATGTTTTTATCGGCATTTGCCTGATCCATTTGTAAAATAGCGCCTATGTTTTTACCCACATCCACATCGGCAATGTCAATAGAAAGGATTTCGTAGGCTGTTCCTGAATCTAATCCTTTTGTTAACACTAATTTAGAAATTGAGTCCGGGTTTTCCAATACTACTTTATGTGAAGTTGCCGATCCGATGGCCGAAACGATCCCCTCCCCTACTCTTGCCATAATGGTTTCTTCGCCGGCTCCTCCCACCAATTGTCTGATATTTGTACGCACAGTAACGCGTGCTTTGGCAATCAATTGAATACCGTCTTTTGCTACTGCCGATACCGGAGGCGAGTCGATTACCTTAGGAATTACGGAGGTTTGTATCGCTTCTAAGATATTACGACCTGCCAAATCTATCGCCGTAGCCGCTTTGAAATCAAGGCTAATATTTGCTTTGTCGGCTGAAATTAAAGCATTTACAACAGGAACAACGCGCCCGCCGGCAAGATAGTGCGCTTCCAACTGATCGCGGTTCAATTTAATGCCGGCTTTGGTACCAGTAATCAATGCATTGACAATAATGCCGGGCGGCACTCTCCGCCAGCGCATTAAGATTAGTTGAATGAGTGAAACGCGCACGCCGTTAAGCAACGCATTAAACCACAAACCCAGCGGAACTAACCATAAGAACAAGATTAGCAGGATAATACTTCCTACGATAATTAAAAATAGAGCTACATTCGGATCCATAATGTTATTTTTTAAGTTTGACAATAATTTTATTACCTTCTATTTTGGTGATGATAACCTCTTGGTTTTCATCAATAAAGTCGTTTTGCGAAAACACTTCCTCCGTGATCTCTTCAAAAATAGCTTTTCCGGCAGGCGCTAAGCGCGATACGGTTTTGCCCTCCATTCCCACTGTTATTTTTTGGTCGAGTACATTTACTTTGCTGTCGATTTCAGTTTTCAACATCAACGGTTTCCACGTTTTAAAGCGGAAAAAGAAGATAACTCCAAGTATGAGTGTTATTAAAACGATTGTAAGCCAAAGGGTTGTCATAAAATGAAATTAGGCTGCAAGTATAATAAAAAAAGTGAAATTATTTTTTATACAACTCTTTTAAATCAATTTCAAATCTTTTAGAAATATGTAGTGGAAAAACATGTAATTTTGCAGCAATTTTTACCCATCTTACTATGAAATGGTTTAAGAAAAGACAGCGCCCCTTGCCCGAAGAGACAGTTTGCCGTAATTGCGGCACACAAACCGTGGGGCGATATTGCCACGAATGTGGACAAGACCTCTTTGCTGGAATTGGGCAACCCATTTTGAAAATGACTGCGCATGTGTTTGAGCACGCTTTTGCATTAGAAGGGAGAACGCCACGCACCTTGTTTAATTTGATGTTTCGCCCAGGCTTCCTGCCGAATGAATACTACTTGGGCAAAATTAACCGGTATGTGCATCCTGTAAAACTATTCTGGATGTCCTCACTGATCTTTTTCGCCCTTTTAATTGGTGGAATGAATTTTGATAATCTACAACCCCAGGTAACAACATCGGGAAGTGCAAAAATTAATATTCATCTCAAGAACAATGCTCTTGCAGATACTCTTGTGAATAATCAAATTCAAGCCCATGGAGAAGAGGATGCGGAAAAGATTAATAAAGCATTAGAAATAGGGAGTGTGCTGGTAAAATATGGTACTAAATTTGCTCCTTATGCTACTTTCCTGCTCATTCCAATTTTTGCATTATTACTTGCATGGTTCTTTTGGCGGAAAAAATTATTTTACATATTTCATTTGGTATTTGCAGTGCATTTTCATACTTTTTTATGGATCTATTTCAGCATCCTCCTTATTATTAATATGTGCACTCCCAAATGGACGTACCCCGGCTGGCTATCATTTTTACTCTTTCTTATTCCCGGAGTTTACTTATCTATAGCCTTTTACCGCTTCTATCACAGCAAAACACGGTGGCAAGCAGTGTGGAAAGCCATTATCATCGGCATATTGTATTTCTTATTAATCATTATTGTTACCATGCTGCTGATTGTGTTAGTGGTGCGCATTTTCTTTCCGGAGGTATATAGTTCTTAGGGATTTACTCTGCGTTCCCTTGAAGAGAATTAAGAATTATTCGTGTTGCCTTGTCTGTCTCCAAATATTCATTTATAGTTTTTGGTTGGGAAAAATGGATATCGGTTAATGCCTTCTCAATAATTTTAGGAATATCCATAAACTTAATCTCTCCATTCAAAAATTTAGCCACCGCTATTTCATTTGCCGCATTCATCACACAAGGTTTATTGCCGCCTTCTTTCGAGGCATAGTAAGCCAATGATAAACAGGGGAAAGTCTCAAAATCCGGTTTTTCAAAAGTAAATGTGGGATAATCTGCGAACGAAAAACGCGGAAATTCGCTTGGTAATCTTCTGGGGAATGTGAGCGCGTATTGAATCGGCAGCTTCATATCGGGTAAACCTAATTGCGCTTTTACAGAGCCATCTGTAAATTGCACTAAGGAATGGATAATGGATTGCGGGTGCACAATCACTTCTATTTTATCCAAACTCATGTTAAACAACCATTTGGCTTCTATTACTTCCAAACCTTTATTCATTAGCGTGGCGCTGTCAATCGTAATTTTGTTGCCCATGTTCCAGTTAGGATGTTTGAGCGCCTGCTCGCAAGTTACTTTTGCAAGTTCTTCCACTGTTTTTCCTCTAAAGGGACCTCCGGAAGCGGTCAGGATAATTTTCTCAACACTATTGTCATGCTCGCCGATGAGGCATTGAAAAATGGCGGAATGCTCAGAATCTACGGGAATAATCGGCACGCTTTTCTCTTTCGCTTTTTGTATCATCAACTCGCCGGCAACTACCAGCGTTTCTTTGTTGGCAAGCGCTACCGGAATTTCGTTTTCAATGGCAGCATACACCGGTGCAAGTCCAGCAATGCCCACAATGCACGAAAGCGCTATGTCAATACTATTCATTGACATACAATCCGTTAGCGATTGCAATCCCGCAAAAACTTTGCAATCCTCTTTTGCTAATGCATGTTTCACTTTTTCATAATGTTGCTCATCAATAATAACCACCGTATTGGGTTTGTATTTGAGCGCCTGTTGAATAAGCAGATCGCAGTTGGAACAGGCAGAGAGCAACTCCACTTCAAATAGATCAGGAAATTGATCAATAACTTGCAGGGCTTGAGTTCCCATGGATCCGGTGGAGCCGAGGAGGGCGATATGGCGTTTCATTATGAAGATTTAAAGATTTAAGATTTAAGATTTAAGGTTTAAAGTTAATGTACATTGATTATAAGTGATTTACAAAACTATGGTACAAATAATGCACAACAACTATATAAGTATTTATAGAATATAATGCACTCATAATTAATTGTTTAAATCATTATTCATAACCAATGATAAATAACAACGGCGAAAATAAAGTTTTTATCGAATTTAGTTAGTTTTTTTTCGATTTTGGCGCAAACCACTATAAAAAAAGCCGCTCGAGGCGGCTTGTCATTGGTAAAGAAATGAGGCTAAAACAGCCTTTTCGTTTTCAACCTCAACACAAAGAAAATGAGTAGAAACAGAACGGCAACCAGGGCGAAGCGCCCA
>WQWP01000138.1 GCA_009787485.1 Lentimicrobiaceae bacterium
CGCTTTAAAGAAGTTTGTATGACGCCGTTTCCATTTGTTTTTTTTCCGCATGAGCGCCCAGCCATCAATAATATCTCCGCAAAGGATTAATGTTTCGCAACTGTTTTTCTTCAAAAAGGCGGTTGCCTCTTTTGCTTTCGACCACTTTGACCCAAGATGCAGGTCTGAAATTACAATGGTTTTATAGTTTTTTGCTTCTTCTTTCGACATTCATCAATAATAACAAAATTCATTCACAAAGTAGGGTTTTTGTTATTACTATAATATTACCGCAATATTAATATACGGTAAAAAAAGAGCTAAAAGAAAATTACTGTTTTGCAATAAAAAAAGAAAGGCTGCCCAAAATTATCAAGCAGCCCTTCTTGCTGAAAAAAACCTTTCTTAATTATTAACCCCAGTATTACTGTTTAACAAACTTTCTAACAATAGTATTACCGGTATTTGTTTTTACTTGTACGGTATAAATGCCGTTTGCTATATTATTTATATCAATTTTGCACTCTAAATCTGCATTAAACAATTGTTCTTTAACAAGTACACCCATTATGCTAAAAACTCGAACTTCATTAATTTCAGCGCCTTTAATATAAATATGGTTGTTTGCAGGGTTTGGATACACTGTAATATCTTCATCTGCATTATTAAATTTACCAATTCCCACATAATTATTAGCAACAAAAATCGGATTTGAATAGAACCATAAATCGGCAAATGTTTTTGCGGCAGTATTTGGCGCCATTAATGTATCGGGGAGCGGATTTCCGCAAGGATCAACTTCGTTAGGTGTATTCAATGCAAGGTTGGTTCCTCTCAAACGATAGTATCTTTTTTCTCCATCCGGTACATTAATTTCAAATGAAGCGCTGTAATATCCGTTTCCTTCGTTTGTCCAAATTGAGGTTGGAACGCCGCAGGGGTCATTTTCGGCTGCTGTGTTTCCAAAACGAGCAATAACTTTTGTTGTAGTTACTTCGTCGTTTTTATATTCATTGCTATAGCCGGTAATACCATCTTCCGGCACTATAGAAGGAGGAGTAACTCTTTCACCAACCACACCTTCAATAATATCAAAGTGGTCTAATTGAGGAGTTGTATAATCACTATATGTATTAAAATTAGGGGTTTGAGGATTATGTACGCGAATGGTTATCGTTGCAGTTCCATTACTATTTGTTTGTGCAGTTTGTCCCATAACAGCCGTTTCAATATTAAACTCAAGCTCATCAATCAAATCACCGCTAACCACCCATGAGTTTCCTGAACGTAATCCATTAACCAACGCATGAGGGTTGTTTTTTTCTGCCACAAATGTATATGTTTTTTGAAATTCACCGGGGTAAAAATCGGCATTTGCAAAAGAGCCGTCAGCATTTGTTACAATGTGAGAATCGGAACTTGCAAATAACCAAAAACGACGACCTTCACTTAATAAAGCATCCCACAAGCCGCCTACTTTAGAACTCATGTACCCGCAACCGCCATAAGTACAAATACCATAAGAACCAAAGGCTCCACGCCCGGCATGATATTCAGCACGTTGTGTGGAGGGCTGGTGTCCGGGAAAACTTTCAAAGCCAAAAAATACATCAGGAGCAACATTGTGCATATCGCGTAAATGTTCAATGTTCCAACCTTCATACTTATCTACTCCGCTTGGATAGCGAAAACGCTCCGGGTGCGCAGGGATAAACCAACTTTCTGTTGGATAATGGGTTTGCAGCCATGCAGCGGCCGCCACTGCTTTTCCATGGTTATTGGCCATAATTTTAGTATCGGTAACACCCAACGGTTGGCTATCATCGCCATCGTTAGCATCGAAAAGATATTCAAAAATTGCTAATGCGTTTACATCAGGATTGGTTGGATGAAATTGATTACCAATAATTCCCACACTTGCATGCTCATGTCCGGGAACATTCATTTCGTACGCTTGAATAATCATTTTGTCTGGAAATACTTTGCGGTACAATTGCACATCGCGGAACGACCACTCCGTTAATGATTGCCAGCGCCACATGTTGCTACCGGTTAGGTTGTTCCCTTTTCTTACAATTCCGGTATTTTCCCAGTTCACTAACGCGCCGCAGTCAAAACCTGAAACTGTACCCCAGCGTGGCCATCCGCCGCCGTGTTCAGAGTTTGCCCACCAATCTAATCCGTAATAATTGTTTTTTTCCATCATGTGTCCCATAGTATAACTACCATCGGTGTAGGTGGTGTGTTGATGAAAGTCGCCGGTTACATACCGACCTTGTCCTTGTGCCATCATAGTACAGCACATTACTAATGCTAAAAGATTAGTTTTTAAAAAATTCATACTTTTCTTGTTCATAAAATTAATTTTTAAAATGGTTAAATAATTTTGTTGTTATTTGACGGCAAAAGTATGGGTAGGGAATTAAAGAAAAATTATGAAAACGATAAGATGTTGCAAAAAAAGGATGTCTGAAACATTACAGGAGTGCAATGTTAACTCGTTTGGATAGAATATACTAACATGTTTCTAAGCGAAAGCGACCGCTTTTAGATGCAGTCAGCCGCCAAATAAATCATTAACAACATAATGAG
This sequence comes from Lentimicrobiaceae bacterium, assembly GCA_009787485.1. Classification (GTDB taxonomy): domain Bacteria; phylum Bacteroidota; class Bacteroidia; order Bacteroidales; family WCHB1-69; genus WRNX01. The sequence goes on from WQWP01000138.1 coordinate 2,572, forward strand.
AAACAAGGTGATAATAAAAAGTATTGTGAGTTGATTTGCAACGATAATGCCTGTTCCAAATAGCGCAAAAATGATCAATACGTAAAAAAACAGTTTATGTTTATAACTTAATTTCATTGATAATAAATTTATATCCATAACCTGAGTGGCTTGCAATAACAGAAGCATATTCGCCCATTTTTTTCTTCAAACGTGCAACATGTACATCTACAGTTCTTTTTGCAACAAAAGGCGTTTCCGACCAAACCACATCAATAATATTTTCTCGAGATAACATTTTATCAGGATTTTTGGCAAGAAATGTTAAAAGTTCAAATTCGGTTTTGGTAAGCACCACCCTGTTCTCATGAATCAACAACTCTTTCGATTCCAGATTTATGACGATGTTTTTAAAAACAATTTTTTTAGTAGGCTCCACGGTTTTTTCTTTTTTCTCTGCGGGTTTCGTTCTTTTTATAATGGCTTTTATGCGCGCAATCACTTCTTTAATAGAAAACGGTTTTGAAATATAATCATCTCCACCTACCGAAAAGCCGGTTAGCATATCGTTTTCCGTGTCTTTTGCCGTGAGGAAAATAATGGGGATTTGGTTCTTGTTATTTCGCAGCTTTTCTGCCATTTTGTACCCCGACATACCGCCCATCATCACATCAAGCAAAATTAAAGCATGGCGGGATGACAATTTTTTCAGCGCTTCTTCCGCAGAATAAACACATTCTACATGATAACCTTCACTGACTAAATTAAATTCAAGAATTTCGCAAATATTGTGGTCATCATCAACAATAAGAATTTTATCAGACATTTTTTGATTTTTGGCTTTTTTAAAGTTTGTATTTTAATCCAAGTGTAATGGTCTGTCCGTAGAAATCCTTTCTATCTAATATTCCACCTTTTCTACGTTCAAGCCCTTCGAGGTTAGCCTGACGATCATTAGGATTTATGAATTGATACATGGGCGCATTCAGCAAATTATTTGCTTTTGCGAATATGGTAAGTTTGATTTTTTTAAACGTTTTTTCCACCGAAGCATCTAACCGCAGATAACCATCTTGCCACAAATCTTCATCAATATATTTATCGATATAAACAAGGCGTTTGCTGGTGTATGAGAGTGCAAGCTGCGCGTCCCAACCGCGTTTTGTATTTTTATAGAGTAGCGCAAAATTTACAACGTGCGCTGCCTGCCCGAACAACTGCCTGGTTTGTTCTACATCCACTATAATGGTATTAGTTTGAGCTGTCGTATCGGGATTTGGCATCAGCAACCATTTATTCGTAGTAATTTGTGAATGTGTGAACGTATAGTTGGCTTTTATACCAAACTGTTTGAAATATTTAGTAACATCGACTTCAAAACCGAGATTATAAGCATTGCCGTAGTTGAAAGGCATATAGTAGGCTTGCTGTCCAATGTCAACCATCGTATATTCTATCGGATCTATAATGTATTTATAAAATACGCCTGCCATGATTTGTTCTGATGAACGTGGAAAATATTCGTAACGTAAATCAAGATTATGGGCAACCGTATGGCGAATATCAGGGTTTCCACGCTCGTAATAATCCTCAAATTGTTTAGAGTAAGGCACTATTTCAAAAAAACTTGGACGGTTAATAGCTTTCACGTATGAAAATCGCAGGTTTTGATTGCGGGGGAGGTTATATCTTGCATGAAAATTGGGCAACCAACTATAGTACTTTTGCTCTCCTGTATTTTCTCTTCCGTTTTGCGGAAACTTCAAATCGTAACCTTGTATCGTGTGTTCCATGCGGAGTCCGGCGATGAGGTGCAATTTTTTGTACGTCATTTTTGCTTGTGCGTATCCTGCGGTAATTTGTTCGGAAGCATCGTAGTTGAGCGGGTCGCTAAAACGTCCTCTATCAAAAACAACATTTATTTCGTCGAATTGATTCCAGTCTTCGCCCCAATATTGGCGTTGCACAGGATCGCTGACTCTAAAGAAATATTCATGAAAAATGCTTGTACGCTGTTTATTACGATATAGTCCGCCCACAGAATAATCCAGCCTCGCAGCTCCTACTACTGTCTGATAAGTTAAATTTGCATAAGCGGCAATATCATTGTCCGAATTTTTTTCCCAACGGCGATCGAACACACTTCCTGTTGGCTCTGCATAAGTTCTGCCGTCACGTCCAACTCTTAAATTAACTGTTGTATTGTCGGGCGTTTCGTTGGCTGCATATCCATAAACAAACGACCAATCCATTTTCAACTGTGTATCTAAAAAATCGTGAAACCCTTTCAGTGTCGAAGTTAAAATAGATTGATGATTCCATCTTAAACGATAATCATGTTTATCGGTTGAAGTAGCATCGCGCACCTGTATATTTTGAAAATCCATGTAAGCGTTGTACCACATCAATTTATGATTTTTATGTAAGCGAACATCGAATATGGCGTGAGCCCCTGCGCGTTTTTGTAGTGTTGAATAGTAGCGGTTTGTAATATTCTGTGCTCCTTCGGCATCAAAACTATTGAAATATCGGTCGCTTGTGCTTCCGCGAAATGCGTTGGAATAACTTGTTGCAACCAACATTCCCAATCGGTCTTTGAACACACGTCCGCCTACCGAAAATCCTCCTGCAAGATTCATCGGAAAATTTCGTTCGGTAACATTAAGATTTTTGGTTGTGAAATCCGATAGTTGAGGCTGATATCTATTTCCGTATTTTGTAAAAAGCGACTCCCGATTGACAGCTGAATATTTGAAAGTTTGAAAATCACGAGAGAAAAATTGCGTATTGAAACCGGTTGATAAATTTGCCGTAGCTTGCAACTTAGAAGGCGCCTCTTTCATTACCATATTCACAGCGCCGCCAATTCCGTCGCCTTCCATATCGGCAGTAAGTGCTTTGGTTACTTCAAGCCTGTCTAACAATTCGGACGGAAAAATATCCAAGGGCACAAAACGGTTTTTATTGTCGGGCGAAGGAATTTTTACACCATTTACCAACGTATAATTGAAGCGTTTGTCCATACCTCGCAACAGTGCGTACTGCCCGTCTCCACTGTTGTCGCGCTCCATCACTACACCGCTCATACGTTGAATAACATTGGCAACCGTCATATCCGGAGAAGTCTCAATGGAACGGGCGCTTACCACATTCATCACATTCAGTGCGTTTCGTTCAATGGCACGGGCGCCAATATCGGTATTTCCCACAGACTCCGCTCGTATCACAACACTCTCAAGTCGTTTTGTATTAGGTACAAGCAAAAAATTAAAAGTGGTTTGTTCCGAATTTTCAATCGTTATTTCTTGCACAACATAACCGAAATACGAACACACAAGCGTAGCAGGAAATTGGTTAAATTGGA
>WQWP01000139.1 GCA_009787485.1 Lentimicrobiaceae bacterium
AGCGCTTTTTCTCATTAACTAAACTATCAATTCAAATCGGGGGAATCGAAAAACCGCTATAATAATCTGATATCCAATAATTTCAAAGAACTTTTTTTATAAACAACGCAACACTACTGATTAATAATTAACAATTAAAAGATATTAGATATGAAAAAAGAAGTAACAACCACCAAAAAGAAAAATTCACAATTCACAATTCACAATTCACAATTCTTAATTCTACTTGCAATCATTTCGCTATCAGGCTGTAACAGTGGAAAAAATCAGGCAGACGCTTCCGGTGTTTTTGAGACCAAAGAAATTATTGTTTCTGCAAAAGGAGGCGGCGAAATTATGTACTTCAATATAGAAGAAGGGCAAACAGTAGAAGCCTTTGAGATACTTGGCTACATTGACACCACCCAATTGTATCTCAAAAGGTTACAATTGGAAATGAACGCCAAAGCCATTAAAAATCAATTTGTGGATATTAGCAAACAAACCGCAGCCCTTGAACAGCAGATTGCAACAGCCAGAACAGAAAAGGCAAGAATTGAAAGCCTTTTGAAATCCGAAGCGGCAACTCCCAAGCAGTTAGATGATATTAACGCTCAAATTGCTACGTTGGAAAAACAGTTGGAAGCCACAAAAACATCTATGCAACAGTCTAATAGTGGCGTTGAGGATACCAAAAGCGGCGTTGCCGTACAAATTGCCCAAATTAACGACCAAATCAAAAACTCCATTATCCAAAGTCCGATAGCCGGCACAATCTTAACCAAGTATGCAGAACAGGGCGAATTGGCAATACAAGGGCGACCTCTTTTCAAAGTTGCCGATATGAACAATATGTTTTTGCGGGCATATATCACTGCCAGCCAACTTACTGAGCTTAAAATCGGGCAGCAGGTAAAAGTGTTTTCCGACATGGGAAAATCCGACCGCAGAGAATATCAAGGTACGGTAACGTGGATTTCGGACAAAGCGGAATTTACACCCAAAACCATTCAAACACGGGATGAACGCGCCAACCTTGTTTATGCAGTTAAGGTGTTGGTAAAGAATGATGGGTATATTAAGAAGGGGATGTATGGGGAATTGAGAATTGAAAATTAAGAATTAAGAATTAAGAGTGAAAAAGGAGGGATATCCCCTTCAAATTTTGAAGGGGTGTCCGGCACAGCCGGACGGGGTAGTTTATATAAAAATAAAACATTAAATATGAATGCAATAGAAATAAAAAACATTGGCTTGAAATACGGTTCAGTTGTTGCTTTACAAGATATTTCTTTTGAAATAGAGCGCGGCGAACTTTTCGGCTTGATTGGTCCCGATGGCGCAGGAAAAACAAGCCTGTTCCGCATTCTCACCACGCTTTTGCTTGCCGACAGCGGCACGGCAACCGTTGACGGTCTTGATGTAGTGCGCGATTACAAACAAATTCGCAACCGCGTAGGTTACATGCCCGGGCGTTTTTCGCTCTATCAAGATTTAACGGTTGAGGAAAATTTAAACTTTTTCGCCACAGTTTTCGGAACAACCATTGAAGAAAATTACCACTTAATTAAAGATATTTACCAACAGATTGAGCCGTTTAAAAATCGCCGCGCCGGAAAACTTTCGGGCGGAATGAAACAAAAACTTGCGTTAAGTTGCGCCCTCATTCACAAACCTTCTGTGTTGTTTCTTGATGAGCCGACCACCGGCGTTGACCCTGTTTCCCGAAAAGAATTTTGGGAAATGCTAAAACGACTAAAAGCACAGGGAATTACCATATTGGTTTCTACGCCCTATATGGACGAAGCCAAGCTGTGCGACAGGATTGCATTTATTCAAAATGGTAAAATCTTGTCTATTAATACACCCGAAAAAATAATCGCCGATTTTCCCTATAAAATTTACGCTGTTGAAGCGGAAAATAATTACGAGATATTAAAACAGTTAAGAGAAAATCCCGCTGTACGCTCTGTTTTTAGTTTTGGGGATAGTTTGCATGTAATATTTAATGGAGAATTGAGAATTGAGAATGGACAATTAAATGTGCAAACCGAAAAAAATAATTATCAATTGTCAATTGTCAATTGTCAATTCAAAGAGATTACACCGACAATAGAAGATTGTTTTATGGCGTTAGTAAATGAATAAAAATTATTGGGACTTTTGGGGACAAATGTGACATTGCTCCCAAAAGTCCCATTTGTCCCAAAAAAATAAAATGATATGGAAAACGATAAGACAAACAGCCAATACGGTGGCTTTATACCGAAGCACGGTGGTTACCGTAAGTTGCTGTGCTTTCAAAAAGCAGAGATAATCTACGATGGGACTTGTTATTTTGTGGAACATTTTCTGCAAAAGTCCGACCGAACCACAGATCAAATGGTTCAGGCGGCTCGTAGTGGGAAACAGAATATTGCGGAAGGCAGTATGGCTTCGGCAATGTCGAAGCAGAGTGAAATGTTTCTAACCAACGTTGCCAAGGCCTCTTTGGAAGAGTTGATGCTTGATTATGAAGATTTTTTACGAATAAGAAAGCTGGCTATTTGGGGAAAAGACCACCACCTGACGAAACGTTTTCAAACGATAAATCGCACGGCAAATGCGACTTACGAAACATACCGCAAAGCATTAGAAAACGAAAATCCCGAAATATGCGCCAATGCAATGTTGTGTCTGATACACGCTGTTATTGTATTGATTGCACGATTATTACAGCAGCAAGAACGAGACTTTTTGCAAAATGGCGGCATTAAAGAGCGAATGATGCAAATGCGGGTAGAAGCAAAAATGCTTGCCTTAAAAGCAAAAACCACTGCACCACCCTTTTGCCCAAATTGTGGAAAACCAATGATACTACGCAAAGCTGCTATCGGAAAAAATGCGGGAAAAGAGTTTTGGGGCTGTACGGAGTATCCGGAATGCAAAGGAGTTGTGAATGTTGAAAAACAATAAAAAAATGACAGTTAAAGAGATTATACAAAATGGAAAATAGAGTGATTTCAACAAATAAATTAACCAAGAAATTCGGCAATTTCACCGCCGTAGATTCTATTAGTTTTGAAGTGGAAAAAGGCGAAATCTTCGGTTTCCTTGGTGCCAACGGCGCAGGAAAAACCACCGCTATGCGTATGCTGTGCGGATTAAGCAAACCCACTTCGGGCAGCGGAACGGTGGCAGGTTTCGATATTGCCAAACAGTCGGAAGATGTGAAGAAAAATATTGGCTACATGAGTCAAAAATTTTCTTTGTACGACGATTTGAAGGTATGGGAAAACTTGCGGCTTTTCGGCGGAATTTACGGTATGAAAGATAAAGAGATTGCCGAAAAAACCGATACCATTTTACACGAACTCGGTTTTGAAAAAGAACGCGATACGCTTGTAAAATCGTTGCCGTTGGGTTGGAAACAAAAATTGGCGTTCTCGGTTTCTATTTTCCACGAGCCTAAAATCGTATTCCTTGATGAGCCGACCGGTGGCGTTGACCCCGCGGCACGCCGGCAATTTTGGGAAATGATTTACGCAGCGGTAGAGCGCGGAATTACCGTTTTTGTTACCACGCATTATATGGATGAAGCCGAATATTGCAACCGCGTTTCCATTATGGTGGACGGACGAATTGAAGCATTAGACACCCCCAAAAATCTGAAAACCACTTTCAATGCGGCAAGTATGGACGGGGTTTTTCAGCAGTTAGCACGGAAAGCAACACGGGGTGAAAATTAGGAATTAAAAATTAAGAATTAAGAGATATTATGAAATATAACATATTACAGGAAAAATCATTCGCTTTTGCGGTAAGAATAGTGAAACTGTACAAGTTTTTGTGTGAAGAGCAGAAAGAATATGTACTCTCAAAACAAATTTTACGAAGTGGAACTTCAATAGGTGCTAATATTGAAGAAGGAATTGCCGGACAATCCGACAAGGATTTTTTGTCGAAACTTAGTATTTCCTACAAAGAAGCACGCGAAACAGTTTATTGGCTAAAATTGCTTTTTGCAACCGACTATTTAACAAAAGAACAAGCTGATAGCCTTAGTTACGATGCAGAAGAATTATGTAAAATCCTATCTAAAATAATCATTACGACAAAAAATAAACTAACAAAAAACTCTCTTAATTCTCTTAATTCTTAATTTTTAATTCTTAATTATCATGTTTAGAGCGTTTGTAAAAAAAGAATTTTACCACATATTGCGCGACAAGCGAACTATTTTGATTTTGCTTGTAATGCCGATAGTACAGATTATTTTGTTCGGCTTTGCCATCACTACAGAAGTAAAAGATACACCTATGGCAATACTTGACCTGTCGAAAGATAACGCTACGCGACAAATTACGGAACGACTTGCAGCAAGTAACTATTTTACGCTTGTTAGGGAATTACATAATTCTGAGGAGGTTGAAAAAGCGTTTCAAACCGGAAGTGCAAAATTGGTAGTGGTGTTTAGTGAAAACTTTCAAGAAAACATCATACACACAGGCGAAGCCGCCGTTCAGGTTATTGTTGATGCTACCGACCCTAATCAGGCGAGCACTTTTGCAAATTATGCCTCAAACATTATTAATCAATGGAGAATGGAGAATGGAGAATGGAGAATGAATCAAAACAATAATTCTCAATTCTCAACTCTCAATTCTCAATTAAGAATCGTTCCTGAAATAAAAATGCTCTACAACCCACAAATGAAAGGTGCGTACAATTTTGTTCCGGGCGTTATGGGGCTTGTGTTGGTATTGATTTGCGCAATGATGACTTCCGTTTCTATTGTTCGCGAAAAAGAGATGGGAACGATGGAGGTTTTGCTCGTTTCGCCGGTAAAACCAATTTATATCCTTTTGGCAAAAATAACGCCCTATTTTGCATTGTCAATTATCAATCTCACAACTATTTTGTTGTTATCTGTGTTCGTTCTTGGCGTGCCGATTATGGGCAATCTGTTTCTACTGATTTTGCTGTCGTTGCTTTTTATTTTTGTGGGATTGTCGCTTGGCGTACTGATTTCCAACATCGTGGAAACACAAGTCGCCGCAATGCTCATTTCGGCGGTAGTCATGATGATGCCCACCATGTTACTTTCGGGAATGATGTTTCCGATAGAAAGTATGCCGAAAATTTTACAGTGGATTTCGGTAATTCCGCCCAACCGCTGGTACGTTGAAGGTGTAATTAAACTAATGATCATGGGCGTTGATGCAAAATATGTAATGAAAGAATTTGCTATTTTGGGTTTTATGGCAATTGTTTTGATGACAGTGAGCTTGAAAAAGTTCAATATTAGAATTGAGAGATAATTTAGAATTAAAAATTAAGAATTAAGAGAAAAGTCATGAACAAGATATTGAAAATAGATAAGGATATTGTTTTGAAACAATTAATATTGGATGATTATAAGGATATTTTTAATGCAATCAATAATCAAAGAGAATATTTGGGAAAATGGTTGCCTTTTGTTGAGTTTACAAAAGAACCCGATGATTCGAAGAAATTTGTTGAAATGACAGTAAGTTTACCGGAAGATAGATTTGAATATGTGTTTACAATTCGCTATAAAAATCAATTCGGAGGGTTAATAGGTTTTAAATGTACCGATAAAGGAAATAAAAAAACAGAAATTGGTTATTGGATTTCCGAAAATTTGCAAGGAAAAGGAATTGTAACAAAATCTGTCAAAAGGCTTTGCGATTTTGCATTTGACGAATTAGGTATGAATCGAATACAAATTAAATGTGCAGTTAAAAATGAAAAAAGTAAATCTATTCCTAAACGATTAGGGTTTATATTTG
>WQWP01000140.1 GCA_009787485.1 Lentimicrobiaceae bacterium
AATCCCTGCAATAATAAGCCCGATAAGATGCGGGATTCTGATTCGGTTTAATATAATCGGCGCAAAAAGAATAATGAATAATATCAATGAGAAAATCAACACCGGGTCTTTCCAGGGCAGTGTAAAGTCGAAAGCGTTTAATAGTGTAAGCATTAGGTATGATTAAGTTTTCGGCAAAAATACATATTATTTTAACCCGCCTTTTCTCCCCTTCTCCCTTCTCCTTTTCTCCCTTTCTCCGTTCGGCGGCGGTTGTACCGCCGTCGTCTTCCCCTTTGCCTCAACCTCCACCACCTCAGGCTCATTCAATATAAACCTCTTATAATACGAAATCAACAAAGTCGTCATCGGAAGCGCAATGATCAGACCTACCAGCCCGAGCAAAACGCCCCAAATGGATAAGGAAAGTAGGATTACCGCGGGTTTCAGTCCGGTAGTGCGCCCCATAATTTTGGGCACCAAAAACATGTCTTGTATGACCTGCACCACCGCTAATACAATTAAGGCAGACAAGAAAATAAGGAAAAAACTCTCATTCGTGCTACTTGCTTTTATGGCGGCCAAAAGTATCATGGGAAGAAGTCCCAGTGTTTGGAGGTAAGGCACCAAATTTAACATTCCCATAAACAATCCCAACGTAATTCCCAACGGAAAACTTATTATTTTAAAGCCGGTGGCAAATAACAAACCCACAATAAAAGCGATGAGTGCCTGACTCCGAAAGTACTTATTCATACCGGTTTGCACATCAGATGCCAATTGAATGGCGAAAGGGCGGTATTTTTCAGGCACTAACCTTGCCCAGCCTTTTTCCAATGTTTCATAATCAAGCAAAATGAAAATGATGTATAAAAATATGATGAAAATAACAAACAAGCTGATTAAAATATTAAAAGACCCGGCAACAAACCTCCAAATTTGAGACGACATCGTTTCTACAAATTGTATAATATTTTGAGTAGTAAAAAGATTTTGGAGATCAAGCAATGCTAACTTCCTTTTAACGAACTCAATCCATTCTACCGGCACAATACTTTCAAAATTAGAAGTGTTATTAATGAAGTGAGACACTAATATATGTACTTCCATATATTCGGATCTTACGAATGGGGTCGCTAACATTATCAAAAGAGTAATAACCCCAAAAATACCAACCAATGTAAGTATAATGGCAATAATTCTGAATTTTACCCGCAGCTTATATTGGAAAAATTTAACTATCGGAAAAATCATATAAGCAAAGAGCAGCGCGATTAAGAAGGGCAAAATAACGCCACTCAGTTTTCTTACTAACAAAAATAACATTACCCCAATGGCAATGCCGATCAAAAGCCTGATGGCCCGGTCGAAGGTAAATGGTTTGTTAAAGATGGGATTCATATCTGTAACTTATTTATTTAACGTAACTTATTCCATTTAATAATGCAACGGCAAGAATAATACTTTTTTTGAATTAACGTCACTCCAATTCCTTCACAAACTCCTCCACCTTCTCCCAATCAACCTGCTCAACATTCTCCGTAGTCTTCGCTATCTTCTTAATAATCATGCGCTCCAGAAAATTCATCTGCTCAAACAAATACGCTCCGCCCAAAAAATGAGTGGCGGAGCTATTTTTTAACAACACCTCAGGGAAAGCATTTTGCAACTCTTTTTCCCGTTCTTCTTCATTCGGGTGCATGCCGCAAACAAATAAGCCTATTTTCTTTTGAAGCAAAAGCGATTCATTCTCTTTACAAAAGGCTTTCACTTTTTTGGATGCCTGCCCCATATAAATAGAAGAGCCGATAATTACCATTTCAAAAGCGCTGATGTCCGGTTGAGGATTCTTCTTTAATGAAAACAGTTCTACCTCGTTCACTTTGTTTAATTTACCGGCGATTGAGCCGGCAACTTTTTCCGTTGTGCCGTACTTTGAAGCGTAAATGATGGCAATTTTCATAATTTTTATTATTCTTTTTGTTTACATTATTTTCTTTATCATCTCAAACTGTTTGCCTGCAATATCCATATTTTTTGCTTTCAAAAAATCAGTTATCGAATCATATAAAATATCGGTATTAACCACTTTAATATTTTCATTTTTATTTAGTTTGATAACCTCCCTTAGCAGGATCGTTCCCACTCCTTTTCTTCTATATCCCCTATCGACAGCTATTTGTGTAACATCTCCTGAAATGGGCTCAAAAACACAATAGCCTACGAGTTTCTCATTATCAAATACGCCTAAACTTACAAAACCTTCGCTCGCTCTGCTAATAGATTCAAAACTGTTTTGCCACGAAGGATGAAAATCCCAAAAACTCGGGATGGAGTCGTATTTTTCGATGTCAATTTGATGAATAGCGTATGGGATTTCTGCTGTTTTAAGTTCACTGTTAACCTCCTCGTTTTTCTGTACAAAGTAGTTAAACTCGCGTGTGGTCTCAAAACCGAGGTTTTTATACACAGAAAACGCCTTCGTGTTGTGTTGCAGTACTTCCAGCAAATATTGCCGAATGTTCGCTTCTTTTAAATAAGGAATAGAATATTCGAAAATTTGTGTGGCTAAGCCTTGTCCTCTGTATCCCTTCAACGTTCCGGTTCCCGTATCATAAGCGGTAGGGATTCCGTTAAAATTTCCAATGCCGTTTAGTGTAAACGACACTATTTCATCATTGTCGAATGCGGCAAACGACAAATCGGGGTTAAAACCGCGCCTTTTTAGCATGGTTTGAAGTTGTGTTGCATTTAATTGCAATTCATAATCGGCAAAAGCTTGGTTGAAGGCTTTGAAAATAGTGCCGAAATCTGTTTGTGAAAGAGATTTAATTTGCATAATGGTTATATTTTTAGGCGGCAAAGAAAATCATTTTTTGAGAACTTTGTGTAAAACGTTAAAGAAAAAAACTACTTTTGCCGTTGTAATCATAGGGCGTTGCACGCAAGGCCCCTACGGAAAACACATAAAATAATTTTACCATGATAGATTTCACTAAACTCGGCAAACATTCCTACCCATGGGATATCATCATGCCTTATTATCGCTTTGCCTTATGCGATGTTTTTTTTAAAGAATACAACGTGGTAGGGCGCGAGAATATTCCGCCTGCCGGAACGCCCACCTTTGTCATTGCCAATCATCAAAATAGTGCGCTTGATGCGCTCGTTGTGGTGGGCATGTTTAAAGATTACCGCCAGCCTGTTTTTTTGGCACGCGGCGATGTTTTTAAAAACAACACGGTAGCCAAAATTCTACGGTTTTGGCGGGTCATGCCTACCTATCGCTCGCAAGACAGCGGAGGAAAATCGGACCTCATGAAAAATCTGGAAACTTTTCAAATTGCTGCCGATATCCTAAAAAACGGCGGCGTAATTGGCATGTTTCCCGAAGCAGCACACCAGCCGGGACGCTATTTAAACACTTTTAAAAAAGGGGTACCCCGAATCTGCTTTGAAGCGGAAGAAGCAGCAAATTATCAACTCAATTTGCAAGTTCTCCCTGTAAACCTGCACTACTCCAACATCCTGAACTTTAGAGAGAAAGCGCTCATTGAAATAGGTAAACCTTTTGGCTTCGGCGAGTTTTTAGAAACCTACAAAAACAATCCCAACGACGCTTACCTTCAATTTAATGAAAAAGCGAGAGCCATTCTTAAATCCATGGTGTTGGATATTGAAGATAGAGAGCATTACGAGGAATATAATCTGCTGCGCGATATGGTTCGACGTTACCGCATGAAAAATAATTACAAGAAATACAACTATTTTGACGAATTTAAGGAAGAAAAAAACATCATTGCAGAAATTGACACCCTGAAAGCAGAAAATCCCGAAAAATTTGAAGTTTTAATGACAGAAACTAAAAAATATTCCGATTTGCTAAAAAAACTGAATTTTAGAGACTGGTTGGTGAATAAAAAGCAAACAGGATTCGGATTAGTCATAAAAACATTACTTATGGTGCTGTTTTTCCCGTTTTTCGCTTTCGGCTTTATTAATAATGTGCTTCCTTGTTTGCCCGCCAACATATTAACAAAAAAGATAAAAGATAAAGTTTTCACTGGTTCCATTCAATTTGTAATCGGTTTTATCCTTTTCCCTGTCTGGTATTTGCTCATTCTGCTCGCCGCCTCTTTAATTTCAGGCAGTTTTCTTATCGGGCTTTCCTACACCATTTTGGCGTTTATTTCTCTGTTTGTATATTATAGATATAAAGTAATTGCGCTAAAACTCCGGCATGCTTGGCGTTATTTTTCGCAAAGAAAAACGGAGGAAGTAAAGTCTATTAAAGTACTTAAAAACAATATTTTAAGTGTATTTTCTTCCTAAAATGAAGGCTGAAAGCCTTTTAAAATAAATACCCCATCTTTATATAAATATTCGCCAAGCTGTGGTTGTCTTGCTTATTGAACGGCATTGCCCAATCTACGGATAGTATAAAATTCTCATTCATAGCAAGTTTCAGCCCGATTCCGGCGCCAAAATGCGGCTTGAATTTGTTTACATTGAAATTAAAGAAATCCTCGAATATATCATCGGGATTCTTTTCAGCCATAATAGCTCTCAATTCACTTTCCGTGCTCATTTTCTTATCTTGCAATACAATACCCATATCGCAGAAGGGATTGAATCCTAAATAAAAATTCTGGTTCGCGATGGTAAAATTCCATACCCTAATACGAAACTCGGCGGTGGCATATCCGAAACCATTAGCTAATACTCTGTTACGAATAAGTCCGCGCACAGAGTTTGCCCCTCCAATTGCTTCATACAATACCCGTTGGTAATAAAGCATGTTCAAATAATTATCCATATAAAAAGGAGAATTTCCGGCTACTAACAATTGCACACCTGCACGATAAGCGAACGTAGCATATTTTTTATCAATGGGTACGTAGTGCTGGAATACTGCATTGAATTTCAAGTTGTTATAATCAGATGACTTTCCAAAACCGGCAGTATAAGTAAAAAACGCATCGGCATACATTCCGGAAGAGGCGTTGATTTGCCTGTTGCGACTGTCGTACACAAAGCCGGCGCGCACATAAGGGTGTATTCCGCCGTGAGCTTCATCGTCTTTTATAATATTCCACCGCGCATACATGTCGTATAAAGTAGCGGTATCGGGTAACATTTTCTCGGGCTTTTTGTTTTTGTTAATCATGTCAAAATTCACCCTGTCAGTCCAATAAGCAAGTAATCCTATACCGGTTGCCCATTTCCAATTTCCTTTTATGGTACCTGAAATATCCGGTGCAATTCGCAATAGATCGCGTTTGTATTTATAAAAAGCACGTGTTCTATAATCCGGATTCGGGTTGAGTTTTGAATTGCGCCACAGCTCATTATACACTGCTTGATAGCCATTATATCCGAGAAAATCGCACATGGCATCGGGCACATAGGTAACATCGAACGAAAAACGATGTTTGGGAATCAAATACTTTGAATCGTAAGAAAACCGGAATATACCGTATCGTTTGGTGGTATAAGCCGCTTCCACATACATGGAGTGCATGTAATCGGGAAACGTAGAGCCATCGCCGTAGTAAAACACATTGCCCAACACTCCGAATTGAAAGCCCAAGTCGGCATCGAATGCCACGCTGGGCAAAACTCCGAAAGTCCAGCCGGTTTTCACGCCATCGGGACGTTTTTCTTTCTTCTTTTTCGCTTGTTTCTCAACAGGCGATTCTGTTTCCGGATTATCT
>WQWP01000141.1 GCA_009787485.1 Lentimicrobiaceae bacterium
ATATAATTCTTCCTGTTGCGTATCCATTTTTAGGAGTTTCGATTTGGTTTGTTTTGATTCGGGAAGTGTATAAGTGATTTGATACATATTATGCGTGATTTCCGCTGCTTTTTTAATTGATAAAGTCCCGCAGGGACGCAACTTTATTAACCGTAGATTTTAATCTACGGAGTGAGCAGGTACATCGTCCCTATAAGTCCCGCATGGGACGACACTTGCGATGTATCTATCTAATAATGTCGTCCTTGCAGGACTTGGGATTGTGTGCGTTACCTCTGCTCCGTAGATTAAAATCTACGGTTAATAAAGTGTCGCCTCTGCGAGGCTTTTAGTTTATCGAAAACCGAATAGGTATCTGATAAAAAGTACGCACAGGTTGTCCGTCTTGCATGCCCGGATTCCATTTCGGCATCATTTTAATAACGCGCACAGCCTCCGCATCAAGCTCAGGATCTACACCTTTTATTACTTTTACATCATTTATACTGCCATCTTTCTCTACCACAAACTCAATAATTATTTGACCTGTAATGCCTTTATCCCTTGCACTTTGAGGATATTTTAAATTTCCTTGAAGGAATTTGTACATTGTTTCCATACCTCCAACAGGCTCGGGCATAACTTCAGCTTTACGTAAAGGAGGGTCATTTTTTACCCATTGATACGTCTTCCCAGTTTCTTCATCTGCCCATTCAATAACAGCATCCTCCGGTACAAGACTTGGTTTATCTAATATTGTGAGAGTTGTTCCATCAGAAAAAGTGATAACGTCACCATCATCAGATACTAAGAGTACTTGTTCTCGGTTATTTTCTTCGGAAGTTAAATTTTCTTGAGGCGTTTTTTTGCAATTAAGCATAAGTAGCAGCGCAACAAAGGGCAGCACAAGGAGCACTTTGGCAATTGCCCATTTTGAGTAATGATGTTTTTTTAACATTTTGAAACGATTTTTGGTTAATAAATAATTGAAATGATGACCCAACATCCACTCATTTTGTAAGGTGAGCTGACGAAGCAACAGGTTGAGATAGGCGCCTTGCTCAATGCCATGTTGCAACACACGATGATCGGCCAAATATTCGTGAATAACTTGTAATGAACGCTTATATAACAAGATAACAGGGTTAAACCACAGCACAATACCCACCAACTCCATGAAAATTAAATCCCACGAATGATGTTGCTGTACGTGGATCTGTTCATGCAAAATGATATGTTCGTTATCTTCTTTATTATAAGTGTCTTGGTTAATAAATATGTAGTTGAAAAACGAAAACGGAGCCATGTTTTCATCATATTCTACAAAAATATAGCTGTCTTTTCTCTGTTTTTTAGATTGAATAATTAATAAGCTTATTTTAAACAACTTAATTAAAAACAAGATAAAAAACACGAAAACGCCCAACAGATAAATGCTTAGAAATATATTCGTAATATTCCACAAAGAAGGCGCGTTAGGCTGAGCAAAAACCGTAAATTCAGGTAGTT
Organism: Lentimicrobiaceae bacterium; assembly: GCA_009787485.1. Classification (GTDB taxonomy): domain Bacteria; phylum Bacteroidota; class Bacteroidia; order Bacteroidales; family WCHB1-69; genus WRNX01. The sequence goes on from WQWP01000141.1 coordinate 1,489, forward strand.
GAATGTAAGCAATAAATTCAGAGAAATTGGCGGTTGATGCTGTGCCGGGAACAGAAAAACGAATAAACGGAACGAGCAGCGAAACCATGAACGCCCCCAATAAATAGAAACGGTTGAACCGGTGAAACGATTCCTTCTTCAAGAAGAAATAATAGATAGCGTAAAAAACTATGCTTGAAATTGTTGCGATTAATAAATAGCGTTCCATGTTATTCGTTAATTAATTTTTTTAATTCTTCCAAATCCTTTAACGTTAAATTTTTACCATCGGCGAAAGCGGAGACTAAGTTGCGAAACGAGTTGTTAAAGTAGTTTTTTACTACGCCGGTTAAAATTTTCTTAGAGTATTCATCTTTAGAGACGAGCGGGTAATATTGATGCGCTTTTCCGAAGGTTTCGTAGGCAACAAATCCTTTCCTTTCTAAAATGCGCACAATGGTTAATGCGGTGTTGTATGCCGGTTTAGGCTCCGGAATGGCAGCCATAATATCATTGGCAAACCCTTTCCCAATTTGCCAGATTACCTGCATAATTTCTTCTTCTAATTTGGTTAATTCTTTCATATAATTTATCTATTGCTTTTCGGCGGCAAAGATAAACTAAATTTCTAATTATGCAACTAAAAAAATAATTTTTTTAATGAAATTATTTAGTTTTATCTGTGTGCTATCTCCTCTACCTTTCCCGGATAAACCTTCACTGCTTCCGCCAAACATTCCATGGCCTCTTTCAAATCGTTTACATTCAATACATAACTAATGCGAACTTCATTTTTAACAGGAGCAGGATAAGAATAAAAGCCTGTTACCGGCGCCAACATTACCGTTTTACCGTTATGCTCAAACGATTCTAACAGCCATTGGCAGAAATTGTCGGCATCATCAATAGGAAGCGCACCAACCGCATAAAACGCACCTTTCGGGTTGGGGCAGAAACAGCCCGGCATCTTGTTGATAGCTTCCACCACACAGTTTCTTCTTGCGATATAGTCATTTACGACTTCATCGAAATAGGATTTCGGGGTGTCGCAGGCAGCCTCTCCGAGAATTTGTCCGTAAGTAGGCGGACTCAAGCGGGCTTGTGCAAACTTCATCGCCGTTGCCATCACCTCTTTGTTTTTGGATATGAAGGCGCCCACACGCACGCCACAAGCGCTGTAGCGTTTGGAAACAGAATCCAGCAACACAACGTGTTGATCAATATGTTTGAGTTCCATCACGGAGTAGTGTTGTTCGCCATCGTAGCAAAACTCTCTGTAAACCTCATCGGCAAAGAGGAATAGATCATATTTTTCTGCCAATTGTCCCAACTTTTCAATTTCCTCTTTCGAATACAAATATCCGGTAGGGTTGTTTGGGTTACAAATCATGATTGCTTTGGTTTTTGGGGTAATAATCTTTTCAAACTCTTCAATTTCCGGCAATGCAAATCCGTTATGAATTTTTGAAACAATGGGTTTAACTTTTACCCCGCAAGAAATGGCAAATCCGTTGTAATTAGCATAAAACGGTTCAGGAATAATCACTTCATCATCCTGGTTCAAGCAGCTGTTGAAAGCAAAGAGAATCGCTTCAGAGCCGCCGTTGGTAATAATAATCTCATCGGGAGTAAGCTCAATGCCTACATTTTTATAATACTCCACCAACTTTTTGCGGTAGCTCAAATTCCCCGCCGAGTGGGTGTATTCAATTACTTTTAAGTTGTTGTTTTTTACTGCATCTAAAGCATTTTTGGGTGTCTCTACGTCGGGTTGTCCGATATTTAAATGAAAAACTTTCACTCCACGTTGTTTAGCTGCATCTGCAAAAGGAACGAGTTTACGGATAGGGGATGCGGGCATTTCTGCACCTTTTTTTGAAATTTTTGGCATAAAATATGATTTAAAGATTTAAAATTTAAGCATTTAAAGTTTTTTTTAGCACAGAGACACTAAGTCCACAAAGTATCACAGAGCTATATTGTTCATAATTAATCACTAACCACTAATCACTAACCACTAATCACTAACCACTAATCACTAACCACTAATCACTAACCACTAATCACTAACCACTAATCACTAACCACTAATCACGCTTCATCAATCTCATCCCGCAGCCCTTCCATAATAAACTGCCGGCGGTCTTCGTCGTTTTTCCCCATGTAAAACTCAAGCATGTCGTTTACTTTTGTTTTCATATCCAGCACTACCGGCTCGGCGCGCATGTTGCTGCCAATGAAATTCTTGAATTCTTTGGGGTCAATTTCTCCCAAGCCTTTAAAACGAGTAATTTCCGGTTTGTGACCTAATTTTTTTATGGCATTTAACTTTTCTTCTTCAGAGTAACAATAGATCGTTTCCTGTTTGTTCCTTACTCTAAATAAAGGCGTTTGAAGAATATACACGTGCCCCGATTTTACTAAGTCGGGAAAATATTTTAAGAAAAATGTAAGTAACAGCAAACGAATGTGCATCCCGTCGTTATCAGCATCGGTGGCAATAATGATGTTGTTGTAGCGCAATCCGTCTAAACCGTCTTCAATATTGAGCGCGGCTTGAAGGAGGCTAAATTCCTCATTTTCATAAATAATGCTTTTCGATTTTTTAAACGTATTCAGCGGTTTTCCGCGCAAACTGAATACCGCCTGCGTATTGGCATCTCTCGAAGAGGTGATAGAACCCGAAGCGGAATCTCCCTCAGTGATAAATATTTGTGTTTCCACTCCTCTTGCATCGTTAGTATTAAAATGAAAGCGACAATCGCGCAATTTGCTGTTGTGCAAGCTCACCTTTTTTTGTACTTCTTTAGTGTTTTTCTTGATACTCGCAATCTCTTTCCGGTCTTTTTCCGATTCTAATATTTTTTTTAGAATAACCTCCGCAACGTCGGGATTTATATGTAAATATTTGTCTAACAACCGGCTCACCATATCATTTACGTAACTGCGAACCGTTTGCCCATCGGGTTCCATGTATTGTGAGCCCAATTTGGTTTTGGTTTGCGCCTCAAAACTTGCGTTTTTTACCCGGATAGAAAGTGCAGCCACAATAGAATTGCGAACATCATTCGGATCGAAATCTTTCTTGAAAAACTCCCGCATGGTTTTCACAATCGCCTCACGGAAAGCTTGTTGGTGCGTTCCGCCATAAATGGTATATTGACTGTTTACAAACGAATAATACTCTTCGCCGTATTTTCGGGTGGTGTGCACCAAAGCGCATTCAAAACCATTCTCTTTTAAATGAATAATCGGGTAAAGCACCTCCGTAGAAACATTGTTGTTGATTAAATCCAACAATCCGTTTTTAGAAGCATACTTTTGCCCGTTAAAATTAAAGGTTAATCCCCTGTTCAAATACACATAATTCCACATCATTTTCTCGATATATTCATTATACCAATGAAAGTTAACGAATAATGATTTATCCGGAACAAAGGTGATTGCGGTTCCGTTGGGTTCTTTGGTGGCTTCAATGTTCTGTTCCACCAATTTCACGCCTTCTGAAAATTCAGCGCTTTTTTGTTTGCCATCTACAAAACAGTTCACTCTAAAAAATGTGGAGAGTGCGTTTACGGCTTTCACGCCCACGCCGTTCATGCCAATTGCCGTATCGTAAGCGTTGCTGTCGTTAAATTTTCCGCCGGTGTTAATTTTAGACACGCAATCTACCATCTTTTTCAGCGGGATGCCGCGCCCATAATCGCGCACCGTAACTTTATCCTCTTTAATAGAAATCTCGATAGATTTTCCAAAACCGCGCATAAACTCGTCTATACAGTTGTCTAACACTTCTTTTAGCAAGACATAAATACCATCATCGTGCGACGAGCCGTCTCCCAATTTGCCGATGTACATCCCGGGTCGTTCCCGAATGTGCACATTCCAATCCAACGATTTTATGCTATCTTCCGAGTAATTAGACATATCCATGCAATAATTAACGCGGCGCAAATATATAAAATATTATTCCATCACACACCTCACACTCAACCCATCCATCTTGTTTTTCAAATCGCTCAGGAGGTAGTTACAGTAATAAGTCAGGTAGAAGTGGTAGGCGTTGGCGCCCGCAGGGGTGTCGCTTGCCCACCAACCGGCAAAGCCGTACAGGTCTTGATATCTGTTTAAAGCGCCATTG
>WQWP01000142.1 GCA_009787485.1 Lentimicrobiaceae bacterium
GAAAAAATGTTTAATTCGGTGCGCCCATTTATAGGCACAATACAATGGGCTAATGAAGCCGACCTTTGCCCCGATACAGTATATTTGGATAGTATTAAAATCAGTCATTAAAAAGAAAATTTATGAAAAAAATTGGTACTTACTTAGTATTTTTTGCAATAACAGTTGTCTTTATGTCGTGTAAAAAAGATGATTCTGAAATCGGTACAGGAGAAAATGTTAAAAATGGAGATGTGTACATAGCAGGAAGCTATGGCGATATTGCGAAAATTTGGAAAAACGGTGTGGCGCAGAATCTTACAGATGGAAGCAGTAAGGCTGTTGCCACATCCATCTACGTATCGGGAAATGATGTGTATGTAGCTGGATATAAGAAAAACACACAAGGAAAAGAGGTTGCAACCATTTGGAAAAATGGTATGGAACAAAATCTTACAGATGAAAATAATTATGCGTATGCCAATTCTGTTTACATATCAGGCAACGATGTGTATGTGGCAGGATACGAATGGAACGCTCAGAGAGCACATATAGCTAAACTCTGGAAAAATGGAGTTGCACAAGATCTCCCCGATGATGGCGATTATACATCTGCGTATGCTCATTCCGTCTTTGTATCTGGAAACGATGTGTATGTGGCGGGAACAATCGGTAGTAAAGCGGTATTGTGGAAAAACGGAACGCTACAGAAACTCACGGATGAAAACTCATGGGCGCAAGCTTTTTCTGTTTACGTATCGGAAAACAATGTATATGTTGCAGGATATGAAAATCATACTCCAAAACTTTGGAAAAATTGTGATGAGCAAAATCTTACCGATGTAGCCTACTCTGGATTTGCAAGCTCGGTTTATGTATCAGGCAACGATGTGTATGTGACAGGATATGTGGCGGGAGAGGTAGGTTTTAGAGCTGTATTATGGAAAAATGGTGTGGAGCAAAATCTTGCAAATGGCTACGCTAGCTCAGTTTTTGTATCGGGCAAGGATGTGTATGTGACAGGAAATGTCGGCAATAAAGCTGTATTATGGAAAAACGGTGTAGAACAATATCTTCCGAATGGAAATTATGCTACTTCCGTTTTTGTCGTAGAAAAATAAGAAAGGATTGATGGAAAAAATACCATTGTCGTAAAGATTCGTGGGAAGGCTGCCACATCATAAAACGAATGCGGACTTTTCTTTGTATCCGGTAACAATTTCACCCCATACCAAGTAAACTGAAGCGCCAGAAACCCTATCATCAGAATGATCAATAAAACTTTTCTATTTATTCTTGTAAATTTCTGAAGATGAATATATAAGAGAAAAATCACCCAAGTAACCAAAGCCGCCACTTCCTTAACATCCCACGACCAGTATTGCCCCCAAGCCTTTTTCGCCCACAACGCCCCTAAACACAACCCAACACCTAAAGCAACAGTGCCGATTCTTACTAATAGATCTGTGTAAATCTGTGTCATCCGTGTCATCTGTGTGCTTCTAAAAAACTCCAAAACTCCTAAAACAACTCCACACCCAATAACCGCATACCCAAACATATACACCACCACATGCGGAATAAACCAAACCGACTGCAACGCAGGCATCAACACTTTCGATTGCAGTTCAGGCTTAAAAATAGTAAGCAGCACAAAAACAATCGCCAACAGATTGGTAAAAGTTAATAAATACCCCATTTTCCAGCGCCAATAAGTAACCCCGCCCATCACAGATAGAAAAAACGAATACCATATTCTCGTCTCCCCCATCGTTTTAAAAGGCGGACGTTGCAACATTATCCAAACTATTGCTATAAATATTGCAAATATCAACATCCCAAATATTTGAAAAAAAAGCGCACTTCTTTCCTTGTGTTTAATAGCAAAAAACGATGCCATTACCCAGCACAAAATAGATAAACTTCCAAATAGGGAAAACATTACACTCCACATAAAATTATTTGAATTGGTAGTTCACTTCTTCCAAAAACAGCGCATGCGCAGGCACAGAAACCCCGGCTTCGCATCTGTCTTTCTGATTTATAATATTTTGAAAATCTGCTACAGAAATTTTTCCTTGTCCAACCCATAACAATGTTCCTACAATGGCGCGCACCATATTTCTCAAAAACCGGTTTGCGGTAATCGTAAAAACAAGTTGGTCATCTTGTTGTTCCCAGTAGGCAGCTTTTACCTCACAAAAATTGTTATTCACATCGGTGTGCAGTTTTGAAAAACTTGTAAAATCGTGATTGCCAAGCAAAACCCCGGCAGCTACATTCATCGCTTCTATATCTAATTTTTCAAAAACCCGATAAGTGAACGGAAAATGAAACGGATTTTTTGAGGGGGCTACATAATATTTATAAGTACGGTTTAATGCGCTAAAACGGGCATGAAGCTTGTCATCTACTTGAAATATGCTGTAAATAACAATCTCTTTGGGTAAAAAAGAGTTGAGTTTGTGTTGTAATTTATCGCAATCGCTATCTGTCAATAAATCATCACACTCAAAATGTGCAAAATATTGCCTGGCGTGCACGCCGGTGTCGGTTCTGCCGCATCCTGTCAGTTCAATCTTATTTTTCAAAAATAGTGCAACAGCATTTTCCAAAACTTCTTGTACAGTAATTTGATGCGGTTGGCGTTGCCATCCAAAAAAAGGCGTTCCGTTATAAGCAAGTTCTATAAAATAGCGCATAATAAGCTACTTGCTGACCACTAATTGCGAGTTTTCGAAGCGCACCACTTTCACTTCGGTATCTTTTTCAATCACGCCAAACTCGGACACAGCATCATAAATATCATCTTCAATTTCTACTTTTCCGGCGGGGCGTAAAAAAGTAGCGGCGCGTCCAACTTTTCCAACTAACTCGTTCATACTAAGATCTTGAGAGATAAAGCCGGTATCTTTTCCCAGCTCGGTTTTCAAAGCAATGCTTCCTAAACGGGAGTTAGCATTAATTAATCTCATTCCCAGCCAAATAGAGATAAAAAATCCGCCACAAGAAAATCCTATCACAATGGCTATTTTTTTGATGAGCGTGGTGGGAGGAACGAATGAAAAATCGAACCCGAAATTCGGCGTCATAGAAAGTATCAAACCTGTAAGAATCAATATAATGCCGGAAATTCCGGCCACGCCAAATCCCGGCAGCACAAATATTTCTACAAGCACGAGCCCTACTCCCAAAATAAAGAGCAAGATTTCCCAATGTTCTGCCAAACCGTTTAAATAGTGCGGTGCAAAGTAGAGCATCGCCGCTGTTAAAGCAGCCACAAGCGGAAAACCAACTCCGGGCGTTTGCAATTCAAAGTATATCCCTCCAATCATAATCATGATTAATATTCCGGCAACTATCGGATTTAGCAAGAAAAGGATAATTCGCTCTATAATGCCGGGGTTTTGTTCCACAAAATAGTAATCATCCATGCCGGCTAATTTCATCACTTCTTCTCTTGAGTTGGCTTCCCCTTCGCAAAATCCGAACTTAATCGCTTCCGAAGTGGTTAAAGTCAGCACTTTGCCTTTTTCGCTAACTCCTTTTATCTCAATATCAGGATCTACCATCGCTTGCGCAATATCGGGGTCTCTTCCGGTGGCTATGGCAGTGGAGCGCATCAGAGAGCGCATATACGACTGAAATTTGTCTGGCATAATTTCCCCTGTTTGATTGACCACAGAGGCAGCGCCAATAGAAGCGCCGGTAGCCATATAAATACTGTCGCAGGCAATGGAAATAAGCGCTCCTGCCGAAGCTGCATTTTTATTAATAAACACAAAAACCGGCATCGGAGCATCTAACAGCAACGTGCGAATGCTTTCGGCGGCTTCCAATTCACCCCCAAAAGTGTTTAAATGCAAAAACAAAACGTCAGCTTGTTGATTTTCAGCCTCTCTAACCGCTAACTCGGTAAGACGTAGCGCCGGCTTTGCAATCATATCGTCAATTGTGAAATAATAAACTTTAGTTCCGCTTTGCTGCGCGTAAGAAGAAGGGAGAAAGGAGAAAAGGAGAAGGGAAAAAAGGAGAAAGAGGAACCTCCTGCTTCTTACCTCAAACCTCTTACCACATACTGCATTACCACATACCACATTACCATTCATTCCGAAATATTTAGTGTTTGTAATACGAATCTACCTTACCTTGAAGTTCTTCGGGAACAGGTTTTAGCAAACGTACTAATACCTGACGATACATAATGTTATGCTGCCTGTCGTTTTGGTTGATATTATATGCTTTTTCTATCCAAATTAATGCGGTCTCCAAAATTTCATTGGCTTTATTAAGCGCTTCTTGCGCCGGAGTAAATTTTCGTTCACCTTTTAGAGTTTCAACAATTTTGTCATAGTCAAGCGCTTCATAAAAGAAACGGAATGCCATTTGTTGATTGAGGTCAAAATCTTCCGGAGCAATAGATAGCCCTACATTGATAATCTCTTCGGCAAGCTCATATTCTCTGTTATTTACCAAGTGCCCTGCAACGATGTTAATTACGGCAGGATTCATTTGGTATTGTTCAAACATTTTTAGCGCTGCATCTCTAAGTTTTTCAGTATCTCCGATCATTGCCAAATAATCTAATTCATAGCCTTTTACATCTATTGCCAAGTCATCGGGAATCACTTTACGTGCTTGTTGCAAAATTTCGCCACATTTTGCCGTATCGCCTTCTTGTTTGTAGAGGTCATATAGATTCAAATAGATATCAGGCACCGGCGCATTCATTCTTGCAGCCTCCAATAATATTCTTTTATAATTTTCTTCATCTCCTATGGCTTTGTAGCAGTTTGCCAAATCTAAATAGGCATACGCCAGGTAGCGTGCGTAGTCTCTGGGAGATGCCTTATAGCTACGAATTACCAAATTGAGCAATCGTATGGCTTCAGGGAAGTCTTTGTTATCCATAGCTTGTGCAGCTAACTCGCTAATAACCTCAGCCGTAATAAGTTGCCCGTCTTTAGGATCCATTAAACCTGCAGGTGTTTTAATATCAGATTTAAGTTCCAATGCTTTGTAAAAAGATTCATTGGCGGTGATAATTGCATCGGGCCATTGAATTTTATATTTTTGGTCTTTCTTTTGTCGGTCAAGCTCATATTCGTGTACTTTAATAAACACATTGGCGCGTACCAACCAAACATCAGCGCTCGATTGATTACCGGGGAAGCACTCTTCTTCCATTATTTTCCGTGCTTTAGGAATTTGTTTTAAACTCAACGTATAGATAACGTCTTTAACACAAGCAGGTTGCGCAATTAATAAATGACCTGCAAAGAAAATTAAAATTACAAAAAGGAATGTTTTTTTCATTGTGAAATATTTTGATTAATAAATTACAGTTAAGCAGTTACAAAAAAACGATTTTTTTTGATAATAATTGCAATTTTGAAAAAAAAATTCACTAACCATAGAAGTAAATATTTTCAAGAAAAGTTCTGGCACGATATTTGATATTGAAAAAAGTATATTTTTGCCGTCCCATTTGAGAGGGGTGGAAAATGGAGAAAGTAGCCGGGAGAAAAGGGGAAATGGGATTTTAAGTTCTTTGAAA
>WQWP01000143.1 GCA_009787485.1 Lentimicrobiaceae bacterium
ATGCCTTTCAGAGAGACAAAACTTTTGTGAATGAGAAATTTGATAGAATTATAAGAAGTATGCATCGTCGAGATGATGATGAAATGGAATGTGACATTTTTTTATTCAACGGAAAAAGCGCTGCCATCATTGAGGTAAAATACAATGCCAAGCATGAGAATGTTTCAGTAAAAGATCTAATTTCACGAGTAGGGCGCTTTAGAGCACTCTATCCTGAGTATAGAAATCATAACATTTATTTGGGCGTTGCAGCTCTGGCATTCAAGGGCGGTTTGGTGAAAGAATTGCACGGCGCCGGCATTGCCACCATTCGTCCGGTGGGCAAGAAAATGGTAAGGTATGATAAAAAGGTAAAGGCGTTTTGAAGAAATGGCGTGTTTGTGATAGTTTGAAAATCAAATAAAATATTTCTTATTTTTGCACAGTTAAATCTTTAAATTCTTTTGCTATGAAAAGGCATTTATTATTAATTGCTGCCATGCTTTTTAGCGCGGCAACCGCTTTTGCACAAGGGGGAACAACGGGACCGTTGACATGGAATATAAGTAATGGCACGCTGACTATTAGTGGTGAAGGAGATATGCCGAATTATGGTAATGAGGGCTCTGCATATCCACCATGGCATCAATATCGGGAATCCATTCATGGTGTTGATATGAAAATTGGTGTTACAAGTATTGGAAGTTGTGCTTTTTGGGATTGCGCAAATCTATCTTCAATTAATATCCCTAACAGTGTAAAGAGAATTGGAGTTTATGCCTTTTATTACTGCAAAAATATGACTTCTATTATCCTGCCTAACAGCATAATATGGATTGACGCATTGGCTTTTGCCGCTTGTATAGGACTCACTTCGATAAACATCCCTGACAACGTAATATCTATTGGAGATAATGCTTTTGGGACTTGCACAGGTTTAATTTCAGTTACCATTCCAAACAGCGTAACAAATATTGGAAGAGAATCTTTTTCCGGTTGTACAAGTCTGATTTCGATAGCCATCCCTGACGGTGTAACAAATATTGGAAGTTTGGCTTTTGCCGCTTGTACAAGTCTAACTTCTGCTACCATCTCAAAAAGTGTATCAAATATTGGCGCAGGAGCTTTTGCCTACTGCTCAAGCTTGCTCTCAATTGATGTTGAAAGTGAAAATAATAGTTATGCTTCTGAAGATGGGGTTTTATTTAATAAAAGTAAAACCACTTTAATTTGTTATCCTCCAGGAAAAACAACAGATACGTATGTTATCTCTAACAACGTAACAAGTATTGGAGATTATGCTTTTTCCGATTGCATAAATCTAACTTCGGTTACCATCCCCAACAGCGTAACAAATATTGGAAATCTTACTTTTATCCGTTGTAGAAATATAGATTCAATTGTCATTCCTAATAGTGTAACATCGATTGGAGTGGATGCTTTTCGCCATTGTTCAAATCTGACTTCGGTTATCATATCTAACAACATAACAAGTATTGCAGATTTTACTTTTGATGGGTGTACAAGTTTGACTTCGGTAATTATTCCTAATGGTGTAACCAGCATTGGATCTACTGCTTTTTGCAATTGCACAAGTCTGACTTCAATTACCATTCCTAACAGTGTAACATGGTTTGGAAGTTGGGTTTTTGGTTATTGCAAAAATCTAACTTTGATTACCAATCTTAATCCTGTGCCTGTTGACATACATTTCAGCGTTTTTGAAGGAGTGTATAAAAACGCATGTACATTAGAAGTGCCAATAAGTTCCGTTTCAACTTACAGAAATGCTCCTGTATGGCGAGAATTTAAAATTGTTGGCATTGATGTCGGTACTGAAACTATAGAACCTGAAGCAATTAAAATCTATCCTAATCCTACGACAGGAGAATTTAGAATGGAGAATGGAGAATGGAGAATGGAAGATGTTGAAATTTTTGATGTTTCCGGTAGAAATGTAGGGGTGAACCTGCGTGTTCACCCAAATAAAATCAATATTTCACATTTACCAACAGGCATTTATTTCGTAAAAATACCCACAGCAACAGGAGAAGTGGTTAAGAAAATAGTGAAAGAATAATAACTACCTAAAAAAATATATCTTTGCTTGTTAAAAAACGACAAGGAAGCATTTTTTAATATAAAATTGAATGTTAACCACTTAAATCATTCTATCTATGGAAAATTACAACGAACATTACGAAAACCCTTTTGAAGAAAAGAAACGCCCCGGGTTTCTTACGTTTTTATGTGTGTTAACTTTTATAGGCTCCGGGATCTCCCTGTTGTCCAATCTCACTTCGCCGCTTTTTGCGCCCATTTTTATAGAGACGCTGCACAGTTCGCCGCTTTTTTCCGGAGCGATTGAAATATACGAACAAATCTTAGTAACCCCGATATGGCAATTTTATCTCTTGGCTTTCTTTTGCGCCACTTCCATTATCGGAGCAGTTTATATGCTAAAAATGAGGAAGATAGGGTTTCATATCTATGTGATCTCTCAATTGGTGCAAATGTGTATCGGGCTGTTTATCATTGGAGGTTTTTTTAAACCTACTGTATTTAGTGTGTTTATCGTTGTGCTGTTTATTTGTTTGTATGGGATGTATTATAAGCGATTTACTGAGCTGGATGCAGAAGATCATGAAAATTGATATAAACTACCCCGCCCTTCGGGCACCCCTTCAAAATTTGAAGGGGATATTCTTAACCTCATTAAACCTTAAACCTTAAATTTTAAATCTTTAAATAATTAAATATTATGAACGACATCTTAAACCTCAATCCCAAACGTGTATTTTATTATTTCGATGAAATTTGTAAAATTCCACATCCTTCTAAAAAAGAAGAAAAAATTGTAGCCTGGTTGTTGGAAACCGGAAAAGCGCTGGGCTTAGAAACCAAACGCGATAAAATTGGTAATGTACTGATTGCTAAACCGGCAACAAAGGGCAAAGAAAAAGTTACGCCTGTTATTTTTCAAAGCCACGTGGATATGGTGTGCGAAAAGAATAGCGATACTAAATTCGATTTCGACAAAGACCCCATTCAGCCTTACGTGGATGGCGAGTGGCTCAAAGCAAAAGGCACCACGCTGGGCGCCGACGATGGCATTGGCATGGCTATTCAATTGGCGCTGCTGGAAGCCAACGACATTGAGCACGGTCCTATCGAATGCCTGTTTACCGTGGATGAAGAAACGGGCTTAACCGGAGCACAAAACTTAGAAGCCGGTTTTATGAACGGAAAAATGTTGCTAAACTTGGATTCGGAAGATGAAGGCGAGTTTTTTATCGGATGCGCCGGCGGAAAAGACACGCAAGCCATTCTTGAAATTGAATGGGAAGACAAAATGCCGAAAGATTGCATCGCTTATTATATATATGTAAAAGGCTTACAAGGCGGGCATTCCGGCGATGACATTAACAAAGGGCGCGGAAACGCCGTAAAACTTTTGAATCGCATTTTATGGAACGCCTACCAGGATCTTGATCTTTTTATTGCCCATATAGATGCCGGCAACTTGCGTAACGCCATTGCCCGCGAAGGCAGCGCGCACATCATCATCCCCAAAGAAAACAAAAAGGCGTTTGAAAAATATCTTCAGGAGATGGACAAAACGTATAAAAACGAGTTGCGCTTTACAGATCCGGGCGTTAACGTAACTTTTGAAGAAGCCAAAATGCCAAAGAAGATATTGAATGAACTGTTGCAAATAGATTTGATGAATGCGCTGTATGTGTGCCCGCACGGCGTGTTGGCAATGTCGCAAGATATTCCGGATTTTGTGGAAACCTCTACTAATTTGGCTTCCGTTAAGTTTAAAGATGAGAAGATTATCATCAGCACAAGCCAGCGCAGCTCTTTAGAGTCTAAAAAACAGGATGCTGTGGATATGGTTTCGGCTACTTTTTACACCATTGGCGCCGACGACGTGAAGCATGGCGATGGCTACCCGGGCTGGGCGCCAAACCCAAATTCGGAAGTGTTGAAAGTGTTAACGCAAGCGTATCGCAATCTGTTTAAGAAAGAGCCTGAAGCAAAAGCGATTCACGCCGGATTGGAATGCGGCTTGTTCTCTGAAAAATATCCGGGTTTGGATATGGTTTCGTACGGTCCCACTTTACGTGGCGTACACTCTCCCGACGAGAAACTTAAAATTGATACGGTGCAGGAGGTTTGGGATTTGACGGTGGAGTTTCTGAGGATATTGAAATAACCGTCACTCCATCACAATCAACACATCTCCTTCCATCACGGAATCTCCGCGGTGAACGCGAATCTCTTTCACTACGCCTTCCTGATCGGCATCGATCATATTTTCCATTTTCATGGCTTCTAATTTGATTACGTGTTGCCCGGGTTTTACGGTGTCTCCTTCTTTTACAAAAAAGTCTAACACAACGCCCGGAAGCGGCGATTTAATGACGTGTGTTCCTGAAGATGCAGGTGCTGCCTGAGGTACATTTGCTGGTTTAGGTGTTGCTTGCGGAGTGGCTGGCGCAGCTACCCTTAGTACAGGTTTGGGCGCGGGAACCGCTACTTCCAATTCTACTTGATAGGGCGCGCCATTTACTTCTACAGTGGCCACTTGATCTTCAATATCAACAATATCAACTGAATAGTTTTTGCCGTTGATGGTAAATTTGTAGTTTTTCATTACGGGGAATTCGGGGGTTAATTGGTGTTGCGAATTAACATGTTTTTTTTTACTTTCGCTATCGAAATTGTTACGCGAAAAATTTTATCTTCGCGCCGCAAAATTGCAACACCCTCAAAAAGTAATTATTTATGGCTACAACAGCTGATTTTAGAAACGGTCTCTGTATAGAATTTAACGGAGAATTGTACGTAATTGTCGAATTTCAACATGTAAAACCCGGAAAAGGTCCTGCCTTTGTAAGAACCAAAATTAGAAATTTAAAAACGGGAAGAACTTTAGAAAATACATTCACTGCCGGTGTAAAAATTGATGTTGCCCGCGTGGAACGCCGTCCCTACCAGTTTTTATACAAAGAAGGAGATGATATCTATAATTTTATGCACGCTGATACTTACGAACAATTGGCAGTTCTTGAATCTTTAATTGATAATCCGGGATTGCTAAAAGAAGGGCAAAGTGTTGAAATCATGTATCATGCAGATACCGACACACCGCTCACCTGCGAATTGCCCGCTTTTGTTGACCTGGAAGTTACCTACACCGAGCCCGGCGTGAAAGGAGATACCGCCACCAATGCCGCCAAAAGAGCTATTGTCGAGACCGGCGCCGAAGTGTTTGTCCCACTGTTTATTGAAACCGGTGAAAAAATCCGCGTGGATACTCGTACCAATAGATATGCCGAAAGAGTAAAATAACCTATAAGCCACCGTTAAAGTGGCTTTTTTACCATTTAAAATTTTATGAAGTTTTCAAGCAAACTAACTGTAAGCCAGATTATTGAAATTATAAATGAGAAAGTTATTGTAAAAGGTAACCTCAATAACTTAATTTCCGGAATTAATGAAT
>WQWP01000144.1 GCA_009787485.1 Lentimicrobiaceae bacterium
TTTTGAGGTGCGCCTCAAAAGATGTTTTATTGCGAAGATAGTTATTGTTTAAGTCAAAATTTGTGAATGTAAAAGAGCCTCCCTGAGCATTAGTTTGAAATAGCACCCCAATAGTATTGTTCACAAAATGGGCGTTGATGGCGCTTACCAAGCCGCCACTTTGCACTTTGATGCCACACTCGGCGTTTTTAATTGTGCCCCCGCTCATTAGCTGCACCGTGCCGGCATTGGTGATGCCTTGCCAGAGTTCTTCGGGGCAGGCGTTGGTGAGGGTGCCGCCGTTGAGGATGAGTTTGGCGCCGGGGTGGATAATCATGTTAACTTCCGGCTCAAATTTAACAGTATTTGTTATGGTTAACGTAGCCCCGTTTGTAATAATAATGTCGCCTGTAGCATGTACGGGAGAGTTCCATGTAGTATTTTGAGTGATGGATCCATGTACAAAAGGCAAACCGCTGTAACATATTGTTTCAAGCGCTACGAGAACGGCGGCGTGGGCATCTACTAAACCATAGCCCATATCTTCACACCATGTTCCATTAGGGCGATCGGGATCAATCCCATAATTATATAAATAATGGCCATTTATATAAAGGTTTATTTTTTGCGCAGTACTTTCAATAATGTCACGAACTTCATCGCCTCTTAAGTTTGGGCTCACAGAGAGAATAAGCGCTGCAACGCCGGCTACGTGCGGAGCTGCTGCGGAAGTACCACTAAAACATACTGTATAATTTTGGTTTGCAAAATCTAAATTGATTATATTGCCTCCATTGTATGTATGAATATGACGCTGAGGATTATACCCTGTACCTCCTACGATGTCTGTTGTAGGAATTAATACTCCGGGAGCCATCACATCAAGTTTTGACCCAGAGCTGGTACCCCAAGCCTCTCCATCACATGACTCAGGGTACTTCCCTTCTCCACATGGACTTATTGCGCCTACAACCAAAATATCGGGGTTGCTATCTGCGGGGTGTGAAATAACATTTATTCCCTTGTTGCCTGCAGAAAAAACTACCAAACTTCCCTTGGAGTTTCTACCTTGAGTTAATGCCGCATTTATAGCTGAATTTATCGCGTATGACGGAGCACTTACACCCCATGAATTACTGAGTATATCTGCACCAAGAGAGTCCCATGCCTGATTGATTCCATCTACAATCCAATGATCATAAGCAAGCCACTCCTCCCTAGGGTCTCCTGGTTCTCCTTTATTGCCACCAATGCTATATCCAATACGAATTGGGATGATATTTGCATTATAAGCAACTCCTTTTATGCTATCTTTTGCTGCAATAATTCCCGAACAAGCCGTACCATGAGCATCGGCAATAGATCCATTTCCGCCATAACCGCCCTTGCTACCTCCATAAACAGCATTTGTGGCATCATAACCGGTCAACAAATTGTCTATTAAAGCCGGATGAAGCAAATCAACACCATCATCAAGAACTGCCACTTTAACACCCAAACCGGTAGCGATACTCCATGCTTGTTCTGCTTTAATATCAATACCCGGAGTTCCACCGTACTGTCCGGTATTTTTTAATCCCCATTGTGAAGCATAGTACACACTATGTTTCTGAATAAACCTGTAGAAAGGAGGCTCAGCCCACTCAACATTTCCGGTTTCCGATAATATATTGGCATATTCTATGGCGCTATTTTCAGCAACGTCTAATTCAACGGCATACATTTGCGCACAGGAACCAAGTTGCCGGAAACTAACAACCGGTATATTTGTTTTTTGCAATAGATCTTGTAAATCTGATGCCGGATAAATCTTTACGGTTATTTCATTAGACGCCCATTGGATAGTGGAATCTTTATACATCAACATGTCGCTGATATATAATATTTTGCCATCTTGTTTTGCCGTTGAAATAACAAAATTATCTTCAAATTGGATCAAATCGCCCGACAGGCTGTACATAAACGGAGTTATTTCTGCAACGGTATAATTGTAAACTCTTAGCTGGCTGAGGATATCATCTTTTTGCCAAGACTCAACAGCTTTTCCAAAATGAATTACTTTCCTGTTTTCAACTTTTTCAAGGTATATTTTTTCATTGTTATGATAATAAAACAACCGATTTTCTTGAGCTTGTCCGGCAAAGATTCCGCTTAAAGTGGCTATGATTATAAAAATTTTTCTCATATTACTATTAATTTTAATTGATTTGACGAATAAGATGATATATTAATTTCTATGTAGATTTATTCTTGTACACAACGAACCGAATGACCGTATGTACGGGGAGCGTGATTTTTAGCAACAATACCCATGCTGCTGAAGGCCAAGTAGTAAGCTGAGTTGCCCGCTACCACACTGCTCCAGTAGTATCCGTGCGTACCCACGTGGGTGCAACTACCATTGTCGTATGCGCGACACCCGGCGGCAGGCAGGAAGAGGGAATTGTTATTACTGCCAAATATACGACCACTCACATCATTTCGAGTTACCCATTGACTATTGGCATTTTGCAAACTTAGCAGTTCGGTCTGTGTAGGCACACGCCAACCTGAGGGACAGGGATCATTATCTTTCTCCCAAGTATCACCACCAGGATAAGAATTATCCCATGTAGTACCACCATCAGAATTTATCATCGGATCAGTAGCGCTCCAACCCACTCTCCTGTTATTTTGATAAAACATACCCGCGTCTTCAGGCTTGGCAGCAAACGTACCGGGCATATCTACATTACAGGTTGCCCATTTTACATCATTAATTAAAACCCATATTCCCTCCTGGTATATTTGAGCAGTTACGGAAGTTCTGTATTCTCCTAATTTCATGTGAATCGCTACCGAGGTATTACGTGGACCATCAGTATTGGGGTCAATTCGTACAGATACATTGATAGGAAAAATCCCACTTGTAGATACTTGACACCATGCAGATAGAGATTCTATACTTTCTACCATTGCAGGAGATTTTACAGACACCGTAAATCCGGCTTCCCCACCGAGAGCATCAAAATTTAGACTTGCAGGCGATATTTCATACTCAATTTCTGCTCCATCCTGGCTTATTTGAACGGTTACAGAGGTTTTGTTTTCTCCTAATTTCATGTTAACCACTACTGAAGTATTGCGTGGTCCATCAGTATTGGGATCAATTCGTACAGATACATTAACAGGAGCTACACCGCTTGTAGATACCTGACACCATTCGGATAGAGATTCTACGCTTTCTACTATTGCAGGAGATTTAACAGACACCGTAAACCCGTCTTCGCCGCCGGTAGCATCAAAATTTAAGCTTTCAGGCAATATTGTGTATTCAATTTCTTTAGGTTCTTCCGGTTGGCAGGAGGAGGCGAGGGCTACTATGAGAATGAGCAAGAATGCGGTTAATTTTAATAATTTTTGGTTCATGATTTTATGTATTTTTATTGACATTCAACTCTATACCAAACATCTCCCATTAAACTTAGTTTTCTTCCTTATATAATGCCCAAACACAATAGATTTCGGATAAGCCTGTCCATAAACCTGCGCATTAACGTTCCCCCTTTTCTGTTTCATCTTCCGAAACTGCCTCAAAAAAGAGAGCTGCGCGCGATACACCGCCCAAGTATCGTTCCAATGCCCTCGAAGCAAAAAGAATAAGGCTGCAACATGATCTAAAGGAAACCTTAGTAGCAAAATAGGTAAGAGTTTATTTTTCGGCAGGTTTTTCAGCAAAAGGAACATGTTGTTTCTAAAGTTGAGGTAGGTTTTTCGGGCGCTGTTTTTAGGCAAAGTGCCACCGCCTACATGGTAAATCACCGACTTGGGCTCTACCATAATTTTGTATCCCAAACTTTTTACTCTCCAGCAAAAATCAATCTCTTCCATGTGGGCAAAAAAATCTTCATCTAATCCGTTTACAGCGTGGAATATGTTACTTCTTACAAATAGCGCCGCTCCGGTTGCCCAAAATACTTCCATTGCATTGTCATACTGCCCGTTATCTTCTTCCAAATATTCAAAAACTCTGCCTCTGCAAAAAGGATAGCCGAGATAATCTAAAAAACCTCCGGAAGCGCCGGCGTACTCAAACTGGGTTTTATATTTAAAAGATAAGAGTTTGGGTTGAACAACCGCTACCTCAGGCTGCGCATCTAACAAAGCGATAATCGGTTCTATCCAATGCTCCGTTACTTCAACATCAGAATTTAGCAAACAGTAATATTCCGCCTCAATTTGCCGCAACGCTTCATTATATCCTTTTGAGAAACCTCCGTTTTCATTGTTTTGAATGATTTTTATAGCAGGAAACTCCGTTTTTAAAAATTCAACGGAGTGGTCGGCAGAGGCATTATCGGCAACAATAATCTCCGAATATGCAGGCGCATATTGAATAAGAGCAGGCAAAAATTGAGCTAAGAATTTTTGTCCGTTCCAGTTTAGAATTACGATTGCCAATTTTGCCACAAAGTATAATTTTATGACTGCAAAAATAATATAAAAACGATATTTATTTTACGATTACTATTTTAAAAAGAAACAAATCGGAAACTATTCCTCAAACAATTCTTTCAAATCAATCTCCAACCCTTCGAAAATATGCACGGGGGCTTTTTCGGTGCAGTCGTACTCGCTTCCCAAATCATAATACCCGTCGGGTTGCAGGATGAAAATGTTGACTACTTTTCCTTTGGGGTTTACAATCCAATACTCTCTCACGCCTGCTTTTTCGTAGAGGTTGAATTTATAATTCCAATCTTTTTTTGCGGTAGAGGGCGACAATACTTCCACGATTAAATCGGGGGCGCCGATGCAGCCTCTCCCGTCTAATTTGCTTGAATCGCAAACTACACACACATCGGGTTGTACAACATTATATATTTTGTCATCTTGTGTAGTGCCTTCTTTTGGAAGACGAACATCGAAGGGCGCATGATAGACTTCGCACTTTCCTTTATTTTTTCGGACAAAGTTTTCCAAAAGCCAACTCGTTAAGTGTGTAATCTTCGCGTGAATGCGTATTGGCGCCGACATTACATAAATAAATCCATCAATCAGCTCTCGCCGCACATCGTCCACCCACGTTACATAATCGGCGTAAGTGTATCGTTTCGACATGTCTAATTGCAGCTCAGGAAGCGGCATAAAAGGCTCTTCCACAATGGTGGGCTCCTCTTCGGAAAATTCGTACTGAATTGGTTTTTTCTTTGTGCTCATCATATTTTTATTTTAAATCAGGGTGCAAACATACACTATTTTTCAAAATTAACCGAAAAATAATTTATCCGTATAAAAAAATAATTTACTTTGCAGCCAATTTTATACTAACCCGATAAAGATATTCGTTTACCCTTTATCATTCATAAAAAAATTAACCAAAAAAATGTAGCGATGGAAAAATTTGAAAAAAACGAAGTATTGTCAAGAGCAGTGAGAGCCGGAAAGCGCACCTACTTTTTTGATGTAAAAACCACAAAA
>WQWP01000145.1 GCA_009787485.1 Lentimicrobiaceae bacterium
CAGACATGATTTCCACCATTTTAATGCCGGCAGCCGCCACCAACGGAGGAATAGAATTGGAAAACAGATAAGGACGCGAACGTTGGCGCAGCATATCAATAATCTCCTGTTTTCCGGTAGTAAAACCGCCGATAGCGCCACCAAATGCTTTGCCTAGAGTTCCCGTAATAATCTCTGCCTCTCCTCTTTTATTGTACAATTCGGTAATTCCGCGACCGGTTTTACCTACCACGCCGGCAGAATGCGATTCGTCTATCATTACCATACAATCGTATTTTTCAGCAAGTTCCATAATTTTATCTAAGGGCGCCACGTTGCCGTCCATAGAAAACACGCCATCGGTAACGATGAGGCGAAAACGTTGTGCTTGTGCAGCTTGCAGCTGTTTTTCCAAATCTTCCATATCGGCGTTGGCGTAGCGGTAACGCGCTGCTTTACAGAGACGTACCCCGTCAATAATAGAAGCATGGTTCAAAGCATCTGAAATAATGGCATCTTCTGCGCTTAGTAGCGGTTCAAAAACACCGCCGTTGGCATCGAAACAGGCAGCATACAAAATGGTGTCATCCATTCCGAAAAATTCTGCGATTTTTTGTTCCAATTTTTTGTGCAAATCGGAGGTGCCGCAAATAAAACGCACGGAAGCCATTCCGTAGCCGTGCGAATCTAAGGCTTCTTTTGCCGCGGCAATCAATTTCGGGTTGTTCGCCAATCCTAAATAATTGTTTGCGCAAAAGTTTAATACTTTTTTGCCATTTTGCAAGGTAATTTTTCCGCCTTGTGGGGAAACAATAATGCGTTCTTTTTTGTATAATCCGGCATTTTCAATGTCGGTTAATTCCTTTTTTAGAAAATCTTGAAATTTTGTGTACATAACTATAAAAATTTAGAAGTTACAATTTTCCTTTTCGTAATCGTTTCGAATTGAACAGATATGAATGAGTTCCCGTGTCAAACAATATTAATGTTAAATTATCATCATCTTGTACCCATACCAATAACCAATCAGGAGAAATGTGACACTCCATCACTTTTCTGTTCTTTTTGCGTGGGAAGCCCTTTAGCGGATGTGGATAGTACATATCTTCCAAAAATCCGTTTTGCACAAGAAATGTTATCGGTTCAAGAAGTGATTTCAAGTCCAAAGCAGATTTATGGCACGCCTTTACACTTTTTTTAAAAGAATGGGTGTAATCCAAATTGTATTTGGCGTTTTCAATTGTGTCTAATGCTTCAAAAAATAACTCTATTGTCATGCTTTCGATCTTCTAACGGAATGATATATGCGCCCTTTTTCCATGTCTTCAAATGCTTCTGCCAAACCCGATTTCTTTTCAATACTTGGAGTCAATAATCCTGTTGATAAAATATAATTCAGCAGGTTTTTTGCTTTTGAATTACGAGCATTGTACTTTAATGTTATTGTTGCCATACATTGACCATTTTAATTTTTAGTGCAAAAATATTAAATTATTCGTATTTTATAAGTTCTTATTATTTATTGCATTCAATTTTCAATTGATTTGCTCTTTTTATCAATAAAAAACTAATTTTGCAACTTGTTTTTAGTGTGTTCAAATAATAGAAAAACTTATTTAATAACAATATATTACAAAATTATAGATTATTTTATTTTATGGAAATCATTGGAAAACTCATTCAAAAACTGCCCTTGCAGTCGGGCATTAGCAAAACAGGAAACAGTTGGCAAAAGCAAGAATTTGTAATTGAAACGATGGAGCAATACCCTCGTAAAATTTGCGCCAATCTTTGGGGCGATAAAACCGCCGTGCTGGAAACGCTCAACATTGACGATAAAGTGGTGATGAGCTTCGACTTAGAATCTCGCGAATTTAACGGAAAATGGTACACCGATGTGAAGGCGTGGAAATTAGATCCGGTTGCCGCTAATTCACAACAAGCGCCACAAGCTGCACCTGCTGCATCTTCCGAAACGCCCGCTAATGAACTGCCGCAAGAGTTTGAGACTTTTACGGATGAAGGGGTGGGGGATGATTTGCCGTTTTAGGCACGCAGATGACGCGGATTGTTAGGATTTACGCAGATTAAACAATTAGGTGTCATATAGCGAAATAAAAGACGATATTCTTATCGGTCAGAACAATGAACTATGTATCAACATATAGAGTTTTAAGAAAAGGAAGCCTAAAAATTTTTCTTCCATTTGTTTTATCAATTATTGTTTTATTAGGTGCAATTATTTTTGTTGTATCTTTTTCTAATTCAATTATCATTACAATCATTCCGTTTATTTTGGGCTTAATCATACCCGTTCTTATTTATCAGCATTATCATTTGAATTGGTTGAATTGGGCAGTTAAATATGCAGATAATATTCCAAAATTAGTAAATTACGGAGAAGGTTATTTCTCAATCCGATATGATAGATTTCCTGCTATTAGGACAATTTTTCCTTACAAAAAGAAGAAAAAAGAAATTGAAGACATTGTATTTGAAAGAAACAAGAAAAACTTGATGGTAGTAAAAAATGACAACGTTTTATTATCGGACACCTATTTCTATAACTCAATTCTTTATTACGGATTCTTTTTTCTGCTCGGATTGTTATTTTTATCTCTCTCGTTCATTGCCCCTTTAGAAGGATTTGAAGCAATTTTGGTAAAAATTATATCTGCTATTATTGGGTCTCTCATTGTTTTTTGGTCTTTTAAAAAAATATTGAACAGAGATCCGGTGTTTTCTGTGGGCAAAGATGGTGTGTTGATAAAAAACCGCAATTTGAAATGGAATGAAATTGAAAATATTGTTGTTGGAAGACAAATTAATAACGAACATGGGAAAAGACATATTGAAAAATATGTTAAAGTAATTTATAAGGAAAAAAACGGAACTTCTAATAGCATAAAGATACATATTATAACTCTCAACTCAACATTTGTGGAAGTAGATGAAATTGTTGGTTCTTATAAGAATAAGTATTTGCTGGCATAATCTAAAATTTAGTCTATTTTTGCACTCGTAAAAACTCAAGATAATCTGCGTAAATCCGTTTAATCCGCGTCATCTGCGTGCTAATTAAATAAATAAAAATGAAATACGGTATCACCCACCTCTCCCAAATCGCCATGCGCGAAGAAGCGTCTCATAAATCGCAGTTGGTTTCGCAATTGCTGTTCGGAGATGCTTATCAGATAGAAGATATTCTTGATGATTGGCTGAAAATTAAAACGTTAGATTGCGAATATGAAGGATATATTGACAGAAAGTTATGGAACGAATTGCACGAAGAAGATGCCGCAGTATATAGTTCTTTGAATAAATATATGGTAACCGATTATCTTATTTTTATCAAAGAATTTGAAACTAACGTTACTTTTCCCGTGTTTATGGGCTCGTCGTTTCCGTATCCGCAGGATAATATGTTGATTTTGGGAAATGCCATTTTTGTAATGGAGTTGCCGGAAGCGCGAACTTATTCCCAACATCCGGTTTTGTCGGAGCAACAAATGGCACTGTTGCAATTTGCCTCAGGATATTTGCAAGCACCTTATTTGTGGGGCGGCAGAACACCCGCCGGCATAGATTGTTCGGCATTGGTGCAATTGGTTTTTAAAAGTGTAAATATTTTACTTCCCCGTGATGCTTCCCAACAGGTAAATCACGGCACACAAATAGATTTTGCTACGGAGTGGCAAGTGGGCGATATAGCTTTTTTCGACAATGAAGAAGGTAAAATTACGCATTCCGGCATTATTTGCGGAAAAGACAAAATACTGCATGCCAGCGGTTTCGTAAGAATTGATATGTTGGACTCAACGGGAATTTATAACAAACAATTAGAACAATATACGCATAAGCTAAGGATTGTAAAGAGAGTATTATGAAGATTATTGAATTGTTATTTTATATAAACTACCCCGCCCTTCGGGCACCCCTTCAAAATTTGAAGGGGACTATTTCATCATCTAATCATCTAATCATCTAATTATCTAATCATCTAATCATTATTCCATGTTTTTATTCAGCGAAAAAATTTTCTTACGCGCTTTAGAGCCCTCCGATTTAGAATTACTCTACCAATGGGAAAACGATCCTGAAATTTGGAAGATCAGCCAAACGCTGACACCGTACTCAAAATATACACTCAAACAATTTATAGACATCGCTCAAGAAGATATTTTTGCCGCCAAACAAGTGCGATTCATGATTAATTTATTGCACACCAAACAAACGGTGGGCATATTAGATGTTTTCGATATTGATTTTATAAACAGCCGGGCAGGAATAGGAATTTTAATTGACAAAAATTACAGAAACCAGGAAATAGGCGCCGAAGCGGTGTCGTTGGCTTTAACCTATCTTTTTAACACCTTACATCTTCATCAAATTTATTGTAACGTTTTGAACAATAATCCCGTTAGTTTGAAGCTATTTGAAAAGTGCGGCTTTTCCATTGTCGGCACAAAAAAAGATTGGATAAAAACAGAAACCGGCTTCGAAGATGTAGTTTTATTACAGCAAATTAACCATTCCGTCAGTTGAAACTGACGGCAATATTAACCATTAAATTATATTTATTATGAAAAAAACCTGGATTTTAATTATGGCAACAGTACTTAGTTTATCAATTAATGCGCAAGACATTCAATTAGTTTCACCGCAAATCACAGGCGGCATGCCGCTTATGGAGGCTTTGGCAAACCGCAAAACCAATCGCGATTTTACGCAAGAAGAGCTTACACCGCAACAACTGTCTGATTTGCTTTGGGCAGCCGCCGGTGTAAATCGCCCTGACGGAAGACGCACTGCGCCTACGGCAAGAAATGCACAACAAATTGAAATTTATGTATTGAACAAAGAAGGCGCTTATCTTTATTTGCCTCAAGAACATGCACTTCAAATGATTGCAGCAGGCGATCATCGTACAAGCGGCGCTTCGCAAGAGCGTTTCCAATCTTGCCCGCTCATGCTTATTTTTGTAGCTAACTACGACAAAATGGAAGGTTTTTCAGAAGAATCCAGAGTTTTGTTTGGAGCGACGGATACCGGTAACATTAGCCAAAACGTTTACTTGTATTGTGCTCAAGAAGGGTTGGCAACCTGTGCGTTAGGCAGCATTCATCGTGATAAGCTGAAAGAGTTGCTTAAATTTAATGGGACGGCGGTATTGGGGCAGAGTGTGGGGGTGGCGCAATAATAGATTGCTTCCTCGCCCATGCTTATGCCAAAGGGAAAGAGGGTAACAGCGGTGAATACATTCAGGCAAGATACCTGAGCAATCACACACATTACTCTCCCACCGACCCCGATGCCCGCATATCCACCAAACCCGGTAAGTCAAGA
>WQWP01000146.1 GCA_009787485.1 Lentimicrobiaceae bacterium
TGAATTTTAATTTAAATGAAATGATATCTAACACAATCGTTACCCTAACATCCAAACTCAGCATAAAGCAGGCTTTAAAGAATGTAGGCATCAATGATCCCGCAACCGTTACAAGTCTCGCCATTACAGGAAAACTTACCGATAAGGATATGAAATATATCCGCGAAAACATGGCTGAAACCTTGCAGGTGTTGAATTTGGTTAATGCCTCCTTCCCTAAAAACATCATTCCGGACAGGGCTTTTGAAAATTGTACAGGTTTGACCTCCGTTTGTTTTCCCGATACAATTGTTGAAATCGGATACGACGCATTCTCAGGCTGCGCCGGCTTAACTGTAATTGAGATTCCCGCTTCGGTGGTTGAAATTGACGTATTGGATATTTTTTTTGATTTCTGGGCTTTTAAAGGTTGCAACAATTTAGCCTCTATCTCAGTGCATCCCGATAATCCTGTATTTGCAAGCGAAGAGGGCGTTTTGCTCAACAAAGAGAAAACCGAAATCATAAAATGTCCCAACGGATGGCAAGGCAGTTACCGCATCCCCGATTCGGTTACCGATCTCGGTAGAATCCCTTTTAGTTATTGTACACGATTGACTTCCTTCATTGTATCTCAAAATCACCCCGACTTCTCAAGCGATGAGGGCGTTTTGTTTAACAAAGATAAAACAGAGTTGGTGCGCTACCCAAATGGGCGTCAAGGCGGTTACATTATTCCTGATTCTGTAGAACGATTTGACTTGCATGCTTTTACCGGCTGCACCGGTTTAACCTCCATTTTCATTCCGGCATCGGTGCTTGATTTTGGAACCTCTATGGCCGATCTGTTGGATCCCGATAATGCTCTTACAAAAGAAGAGCGTGCGTTTGACAACTGCACCGGTTTGATCTCCATCACGGTATCCTCCAATCATCCTTTGTATGCAAGTGAAAACGGCGTATTGTTCAACAAAGACAAAACGGAATTGATTGCGTATCCCAAAGGGCGGCAGGGCGAGTATGCCATCCCCGAATCGGTGGTAAAGATCAGAAAATATGCTAATAACAAATCCCTTATATATGATCTCTCTAAAAACAATTGACGAAATAATGATAACCGCCAAGATTGAAGAGGTGGTGGGCGATTTCATCTCATTAAAACGCCGTGGGCAAAATTGGGTGGGGTGCTGCCCCTTTCACTCAGATACTAATCCCTCTATGTACGTAAGCCCTCACTTGGGCATCTTCAACTGTTTTGTTTGTGATACAAAAGGGAATGCAGTGCATTTCATTATGTATCACGAAAAAATCTCCTATCCCGAAGCGTTGCGCTATTTAGCTAAAAAATACAACATTACCATTGAAGAAGATGCCAAAAAAACAACAGAAGAGATTGAGGAAGAGAGTAAAAAAGAGAGCTTGCTATTGGTAAATCAATTTGCTGAAAATTACTTTATTGAACAACTTTTTGATACGGAAGACGGGCGAAATATCGCCTTGAGCTATTTAAAAAAGCGCGGACTTAACGAAGCGAGCATTAAAAAATTCAAATTGGGCTACAATCCCGAAGGTTGGGATGCTTTTACACAAACCGCATTAAAAAAGGGTTATAAAAAAGAGCAATTACTCAAGTTGGGACTTACCAAAGAAAGCGAAAACGGAAAATTATTCGACTTTTTTAACGGGCGTATTATTTTTCCTATTCACAGCCCTTTAGGAAAAACGCTCGGTTTTGGAGCACGCACTTTAAAACAAGGAGAAAAAATTGCCAAATACTTCAATTCTCCTGAAAGCGAAGTATATCACAAAAGCGACATACTATACGGTTTCTTTTTTGCAAAAAAGGCAATACGGGCGCACAACAATGTGTATTTGGTTGAAGGTTACACCGATGTAATTTCGATGTTTGCCGCAGGAATGGAAAATGTAGTAGCTTCTTCCGGCACGGCGTTAACCAAAGGACAAATAAAACTGCTTGCTATGCAAACTCAAAATATCACGTTAGTATATGATGGCGATGCTGCCGGTATAAAAGCCTCGTTGCGCGGCATTGACATGCTGCTGGAAAACGAATTAAATGTGCAAACCATAATGCTTCCCGAAGGAGAAGACCCTGATTCGTTTGCAAGAAAAACAAGCCCAGAGGAGTTAAAAGCCTATTTTCGAGAAAATTCAATAAGTTTTATTCATTTTAAAGCTAAAATATTGTTTGAAGAAGCTGGAAACGATCCAATGAAACGTGCAGGAGTAGTAAACGAAATCATTCAAAATGTAGCAGATATTCCTGATACTGTGGCACGTGCATTTTATATAAAAGAGTGCGTCGAAATTTTTCAACTGTCTAAAAAAATGTTGAGTGCACAATTACGAAAAGCAATATTGGAGAAGCATAAAAGTGCGAAATCAAGAAATGAGGAATGGTACGACATATTTTGACGCAGAAACTATTATTTTTGCCAAAAGTTTTTAAAATCTATACAAGCGTTGCACGCTTAAATCTTTAAATCTTTAAACCTTAAATCCTCTCTTCATGTCCCAACGCGCCACCACCACCCGACACCATTTAATCATCAACAAACTACGCAGATACAAACAGGCAACCTATAATGAAATTGCCGATTATCTTGCGCAGGAATCTGAACTTCAACATTACGATTTTAATATTTCCAAACGCACGTTTCAACGTGATGTACTTGAAATTGAATCTATTTATGGGATTACCATTAAATACAATTTTTCGGAAAAATTCTATTACATTGACGAAGAGTTTGAGCCGCTTTACAGCGATCGTTTTTTTGAAGCTTTTGACATATATAATGCTTTGAAAGTGAACGAACGGAACAAGCAGCACATCTATTTAGAAAAAAGGCAGACGCAGGGAACAGAACATTTGTACGGTTTGCTTCATGCTATAAACAACTGTTTGCAGATTTCTTTTTCTTATCAAAAATTCTACACCGATCATCTTGACCAACGAACTGTTAATCCGCTGGCAGTAAAAGAATTTAAGTATCGCTGGTATCTTGTAGCGCGAGATATTTATGATAATCGGGTAAAGATTTATGCTATAGATCGTATGGCAAACCTGGAATTTTCAAAAAATCATTTTACTGAAGAAGCACGGTTTGATCTAAATAATATTTTGAAACACAGTTTTGGCATTACTGTTCTTTCGGATGAAAAACCGCAAAAGGTAGTGCTTTCGTTTAGCCCGTTTCAGGGAAAATATATCAAAACGCTGCCCCTGCACGAAACGCAAAAAATATTGATTGACAACGAAAAAGAAGTGCGCATCAGTTTAAATATCTTTATTACGCACGATTTCAAAATGGAAATATTATCTATGGGAGAGACCGTGAAAATTCTTGAGCCGAAAGGTTTTGTAGAGGATATGAAAGAAACCTACAGGGCGGCGCTGGAGCAATATGCTTAAAAAAAAATCAACAACGACATCTTTTGGCGTACGTGCGTTCTATTTTTGCCGAAAAATTAAATTATAAGAAGTTATGAGTAGAAACAATTATCCGGACGATTCATTTTACAAGTCAATAGAAAATATGAGTTTACCTGACTTGGAAATCTTTACCGAAGCGCTTGGCAAGGAGCCGAAGATGAATACTGAAAAAATAGACGCTTGTCTTAGTCATCGAAAATATCTGTTAAACAACATGTTTGAATGTACGCCGGAAAATGTAGAGCGGCTATACTGTATGGCAAACCTTGTTAAAGACCGCGTGGCAATGCTTCACGAAAAAGGCAACCAACTATACAGTCAAACGTGCCAACTGTTGAGCGAAGAGAAAAATCCGCATTTCAACGACTTTTATATTGAAATATCAATCTGCATTTGCTTTAATGACTGGCACTCCATTTTAGATTTAGATGATGATAATTCCGGTTCAGATTATGTCAAAATGGCGGAGGTTTTGAGTGGTTTTTACTATGATAAATATGATCACGGTAATTTGATAGTCGATAATAGTATGTACTATGATGGAGGCTTCAATAAAGATCTCTTTGCTTTTGCTGACGATGGCGTTAAGTTTGACGAATGGGATGAGCCATGGTTTTCTGATAAATTTCCCGAATTGAAGGGTTTGCCCATTGTTTGGGAGTTTCACAATCTGCTGTTTCATGGAAACTACGCCCTGCAAGACATCATCCGCATAAACGACGTGTGGTGCGAGGCAAGCGTAGTTTGGCAACATATTGCGGGACAAAACATAGAAAAATGATAACTACACAACAAAATGAAGAAGGGAAATACGGTTGTGTAAATTCACAAGGCGAAGTGATTCTTCCTTTTGAATACGATGCAATGAATCCTCATTATGAGGGAGAAAACCTATTTTTTGAAGTTCTAAAAGATAGAGAATGGAAAGTAATTGACTTGAACGGAAAAAACATTATTCCTCCTGAATATGAACTTGACTTTCTTTTTTTAGATGAAAACAAAAAAGCATTTTTGAGAGTTAGTCCACCAATTACAGAGCGAGGTTATAAAATCAGAGGAGCCGCCGGAGTAATTGATTTGAACGGAAAAGTAATTCTTCCTTTTGAATATGATCATATAGACGTTTGCTATGAAAAAGAAAAAGCATTTTTGTTTGTTGAAAAAAATGAAATTCGTGAAATAATTGATTTGGAGGGAAAAATAGTGTCGCCTGCAGAATATACTGTTTTTAGTTTCTTTGAAAAAAACAAAAAAATATTTTTAATAGCCACTAAATCTATTCTTTACACATATTCAAAAAATGGAGTTTGTAATACGTTAAACTTTTCTAAAGAAGAAAAATTTGGAGTTATAGATTTGGACGGAAAAACGATAGTATCTTTTGAATATGATTACATGGGTGTTATCCATGAAAAGGACAAAGTATTTTTGATGGTAGGAAAAAACGGAAAAGGGGGATTGATTGGCTTGGACGAAAAAATAATAGTGCCATTTGAATATGATTTATTTGTATATATCTTTGATGAGTTTGACGGAGCCGATGAAACATCTTTTTTAGTTTGCAAGGATGAAAAATATGGAGTAATTGACTTATGCGGAAAACTGATAATTCCTTGTGAATATGACGATATGGAAGATTGTTTTACATTTTATAGGGCATCGTTGGAACAAATCAATGAAGCATAAACCGATCGTTTTAATTTTTATATTTTCGCCAAAAAAATTATTCACTAAAAAATAAATATTATGAATTTAGATTTATCAAAACTTGAAGGAAAATCTTTTGAGAAAA
>WQWP01000147.1 GCA_009787485.1 Lentimicrobiaceae bacterium
GAAAAAGTTTGAATCTATGGAGCCTTACGAGCCCGATTTTATCGTGTGCAACTGTCCGGGCTGCCCCATGTTTTTAGATAAATGGCAATACACCATCGCCGAACTGGAAAACAAAACTTACGACAAAGAAGGCTACGGCATTCCAGTGCTTACTTACGAAGAGATGACCGGTATGTTGCTGGGCTACAACCCTTGGGAGATGGGCATGCAACTGCATCAGGTGCAAGTGGATCGGCTTTTAAATAAAATTGGGATTCCGTTTGATAAGGATGACAAGTACCGCGGAGTTAATGGGAAGATTTTGCCGATGCCGAATAAACCGGGTGTGTTGAAAGTGTAATTTATTTCACCACCACAAACTTCCCTTGCCCCCAAATCGTATTCCCCTCCATCAGTTTGTAGATATAATTTCCTGCCGCCAGCGCAGCAGTATTTAATGAGCATTGTAGCCCGTTCATATTTTCTTCCATTACCAAACTTCCCAACGAATTATAAATCATTACCTTTCCGGAAAAATGTTCGTTTAGCTCAAGGTTTAAAACCTCAGTAGCCGGATTGGGGAATGCTTTGGCTTTTAAAGAGGAAAAGAGAGGTTGGGTAATTCCTAAGTCATAATTTAAAGAGATGTCATCAATCCATAAAGTACTCCCTATGTTTCCTTTACATTCCATCAGCTTCTCGAAATTAACGCCGGCGCTTGCCACGAAAAGTATGCGAATTTCAGAAAACCATTTGTTCCAATATTGTTCAGGAATAGTAATTTTAAATTGAGTCCAGTTATTAACCGTCTGTTTAATAATTAATTTTTCCACAAAAACTTCTACAAGACCACCAGCCCAATCATAAAATCCGATATCAATCAAAGCAGAATCGAATTTTGCATTATCGTCTGTGGCCGGTCTATATCTATACCAACCTTCCAATGCTCGTGGAGTACTATAACCAGCCCAATCTCTTGAAAGGGTTACACTACCTTCGGTACCTATAAATTCATCTACAAACTCTTGATTAATGGTTCCCACCATTCCGGGAAGAAATACGTCATTTCCGAATGGAATTTTTCCTGAGACCAATTTAATACTATAATTTCCGTGTTTGGGATTGTCAGGATCCCTGTGAGCGGTAATACTTCCAGGTCCCTGAGCATTATCTATCCCATACAAAGAGTTGAGCGTGTAAAAGTAGTACCCTTCCTCTGTACTCCCTCCATATTCTAAATAAGTGCGACCACTGGCTCCTGTTTTCGACTTCCAATCGGTTTCAAAACTTCCATCGGGAAGTTGTAGTTGGGCGTTAAGGGAGAGGGGAGAAAGGAGAAGGGAGAAAAGGAAAAAAGGCAAAAGGTAGAGGGTAATTTTTTTCATAATGATTTATTTTAAATTTTAACAATAAGTTGCAATGTATAAGTTCTCGGCGGCTCTGCATAAAGCGGCCGTAAGGCATATAGCCGGTTTGTTACATTTTTTACAATAAAACTGATAGATACTTTGTCAAAATAATAACTTGCGCGAAGATCAAGTGTGAGTGATCCTTTTTTGTTAGCATTAAAGAAGTTATAAAAATTATAAAATGGAAGGTCTCCACTCGCTGCAGCGAACTTTCTCTCCACATCTGTTAATGTAGGATTATTTTTATCGTAAATAAACATAAAACGATCCACATTTCTCATGGCGCTATAATAAGCTAAAGTACCTCCTATCGCAAATTTTTTGAAGAAAATAAATTCAAGATCAAATTTTACCATGTGTTCAATTCTGTATTTTAACACGTTACGGGAAGTGTCGGAACTTGATCTTGCGAAGGACAGCGTATCCGGCGTTTTGTGATCACTAATAAAATAAATGTAATCCCGATCTTTGGTAACCGGATGACTCCATGTGTAAGAAGCCATGAAAGTGCATTTTATATCTTTCGAAATTCTGCCTTCTCCCATAAATGCTACGTCTATACCATATACTTGCGCAGGACCAATATTCAGGAATTTATATCCGAATCTTTTGGGAACAAAACTGCTATTTCCCCACGGTCCCATCGAAAATTCAATAAAGTTCTCATATTCCTGATGAAAATAGCACACATCGAACATTCCTCTGAAGCCGAACACTTGAAACGGCTGCATGACGCCTATTTCAAAGTTCCAGCTGGTTTCGGGATTTAGTTGCGGATTGGGATAAAAACCGTAATTGCCAATGGTTAAAGAGATAAACTTTTCACCAATGGTAGGAAAACGATAGCCTTGTCCCACAGAAGCTCTGATAGCTGTTTTTGATGTAGGAACCTGATAATTCACTCCCATTCTAAAAATAGGTTTACCCTTTGCTTCCGATTCAATTTCCGGACCCCACAAATTGTAATATTCCCACCTTCCGCCCATTTGAACTGTTAAACTTCTTTTTAAAAACTTTTGTTCTAACTGTACGTATGCTGCAAAATTGTTAGAGTATGCTGAAGATGGCTCATTCTCTATTACAAGATGCGGGTCACCGCCACCATTAAATATGGGCCCGTAAGAAGTGGCATATTGGTTACTTGCGCCCGCCACAATGGTCAATCCTATTTTTTGAAATGTTTTATTGTACTGATATTCATCGAATACCATCATGGCTTGCGAATTCAAATTTCCGGAAAGTTCTTGACTATCATTAAATAAAATCCTGTTTCTAAATGTGTGTGCGGCGCCTTTTTGGGATACATATTTTACAACAGGATCTACATAAAAAGTAAACTCTTTGAATTGATAGAACGACCCTTCGTATGTTCTAAAAATGTTGGTATCCGCATCAAACCAAATGTAAGATTGGGCGTTGTTGGAATACATGAAATTTCCGTTTAAACTTACCGAAAGCCCTTTTATTTTTTCAAACCGGTAGCGGGAGGCGAAATTCAGGCGGTATCTTTGGTCGAATTTGCCTCGTGTGCTGGAGTTGAAACTTCTTGTGGTTGAAATTCTTTCTTGAGGTCCAATGTAACTTTGATCGTTATATACTTCTCCGCCTACTACCAGGTCGAAATTCTTTTTAATGATTCTTGAATGAAGAAACGAAAGCCCGGCTTCTATAGGATTGGCATTGAGCCAACTTACCTGATACGGATTTCGTGGCTTATCGTACAATGCAGCAAATGTGGTAACTTGGGTTTGAGGTTTCGATCGTGGATAGGCGGTAAGTACGTTTATAGCGCCGGTAAGCGCAGCGGAGCCAAAGAGCACGGAAGCCGCA
This sequence comes from Lentimicrobiaceae bacterium, assembly GCA_009787485.1. Lineage (GTDB taxonomy): Bacteria > Bacteroidota > Bacteroidia > Bacteroidales > WCHB1-69 > WRNX01. Next base: position 3,219 of record WQWP01000147.1, read on the forward strand.
CCTTTTATAATTTCCACCTGTTCAATGCTTTCCATAGGGATAAAATTCCACATAGGGCGGCCTGCATCGGGACGAAGCAACGGCATGTCATCCAACATGATCATAACGCGGCTTCCCATGCCGGAGCTGTATCCACTGCCGCCGCGAATTTGGGGCTCATTGTCCACCACCACGATGCCGCCGGCGCTGCTTACCAAATTATCAACAGATACAAAGTTTTTGTTTTCAGATTGTTTAGGTTGTAAAACGACTAACGAAGTGGTTGCAATTTCCGGGTTGGTTTCATATTTCGAGACGCTTATTTGCGCTTCTTCCAAACGGGTGGCTATGGGCTGCAAAGCAATTACATCTCTTATTTCCTTTTTTTTAGATGAAAAAATGTATGTTTTTTTCACAGGCTCGAACATGCCTTGCATAAATTCTACCACGCAGGTATCTTTGTTGATACTCACCGAAAAATCGCCGTTTATGTCCGCCAAGAACATGCCGTCTAAGCAATCTACGCGTATTTGTGTTAAAGGAATGGGGGTGTTTTCGAGGGCGTCTTTTACGGTAACTTTCAATGTATATTGTGCGAATAGAGGGATTTGCACGAACAAACAGCCAACCAACAAAATAAAAGCGTAATATCTTTTTATCATATATATAATATAGTATAAATGGGTGGCAAAAATAGTTTTTTATTGATACCAACTCGCATTTAACGAATAAAAAATATATTATTTGGTTGGGGGTTAGTGAAATAAAAATGTTAATAGGTGTTAATATGTTTTATGTAAACTACCCCACCCTGCGGGCACCCCTTCAAAATTTGAAGGGGATTTTTTGGTTAATTCTCTTCCAGGGCTTTGATTCCGGGGAGTTCGATGCCTTCCAAGTATTCGAGCATGGCGCCGCCGCCGGTGCTGATGTAGGACACATCTTTCGAGAGTTTGAACTTTCCGAGCGCTGCGATGGTGTCGCCGCCGCCAATTAAGGAGTAGGCGCCGTTTTGGGTGGCTTCTACTACGGCTTGTGCTACCGCTTTTGTTCCGGCATCGAATGTATCAAATTCAAAAACGCCTACCGGTCCGTTCCATAGGATTGTTTTAGAACTTAAAATCACCTCTTTGAACAGGTTACGGGTATTTTCGCCGGCGTCCATGCCCTCCCAGCCATCCGGAATATTCCGGTCTTTGGTGAGCCACACGTTGGCGTCTGCTGCAAATTTATCGGCACAAACGTAATCTATCGGCAAATAGAAATTGATTCCTTTTCTTTTGGCTTGCTCTAAAATCTCTTTGGCTACGGGCACCATATCTTCTTCAAACAGAGAGTTTCCGTGGGTAAATCCTAATGCAGAGATAAAGGTGTAACTCATGCCACCGCCTATAATCAAGTTATCTACTTTTTCCATTAAATTCCTTAAAATGTTGAGTTTGGTAGAAATTTTTGCCCCTCCGATAATGGCGGTGAAAGGAGATTTTTTTTCTTCCAACACTTTTTTCAAACTTTGCACTTCGCTGTAGAGCAGGTAGCCGGCGTAGGCATTTCCGGGGAAAAATTGGGCAATGGTAGCAGTGGAAGCGTGCTCGCGGTGTGCCGCGCCAAAAGCGTCGTTCACATAGATATCGCCTAATTGGGCAATCGCTTTTGCAAACGCCAAATCGCCTTCCTCTTCTTCTTTATGAAAGCGAAGGTTTTCGAACAGCGCCACATCTCCCGAATGCAGTTGGTTGATTTTATCTTCAATATCGGCGTCTAACACATCGCCGAGAAAAACCACCGGTTTTTCCAGTGTTTCGCAAACGGCGCCGAGAATGTGTTTTAAAGAGAATGTGTCGTTTACTTTTCCTTTGGGTCTTCCCAGGTGCGACATTAACAGGGCGATACCGCCTTCGTTGGTAATTTTATTCACCGTTTCCAACGTGCGTTTGATGCGCGTGGTGCTGGTTACTTGCAGTTGTTCGTTTTGAGGCACGTTGTAATCAAC
>WQWP01000148.1 GCA_009787485.1 Lentimicrobiaceae bacterium
AGGCGAATTTCGAAGGAAATAGGGTATAAGATAAGCAATATGAGATGACATTGCCGTCAGTTTTAACTGACGGGCGAGGTTATGACAATTTCACCCGCGGATCCAACCACCCATAAATAATATCACACAAAATATTAATAACAACCAAAATAATAGAAATATACAGCAACGTTCCCATAACTACCGGAAAATCATACTTTTCCAAACCATCCACCATTAAAACGCCGATACCTTTCCAGTCGAAAATATATTCTACAAATACTGCGCCTGCTAAGAGTGCGGCTAACCAACCGGAAATAGCGGTAACTACCGGATTGAGCGCGTTTTTCAAAACATGTTTGATCAAAATAATCCGGTAGGGCAATCCTTTGGCTTTAGCAGTTCGTATATAATCTTGCGAAAGCACATCTAAAACCGAATTTTTGGTAAGCTCCACAACTACCGCCAATGGTCTGATGCCCAACGTGATCGCAGGAAGGATTAAGTTTTTTAATTCTAAGTGTACTCCGGTGCCGTAATCATCCACGGCATATAAACTTCCAATCATGTTTAAATGCGTGAAATCAGCAAGTACAAACGCAAACAGCCAGGCAAACAAAATGGCGGCAAAAAACGAAGGTACCGACATGCCCAGCACGGAGAAAAAAAGCGCAATCTTATCGAACCAGGTATCTTTATAAACAGCGCACAATACGCCAATAAAAATTCCGATGAGCATCGCAATGAAAATAGCCACAAAAGCCAACAGCGCCGTTTTGGGAAAAGCCTCCGCAATCATCTCACCTACTAACCGTTTGCTCTGAAACGACCGCCGCAAGTAAGGTTTTTTCAATACTAACGCTGATTTTGAAAAAGAACAAATTTTTACAAACTGATAATTACTCGGATTCAAATAGAAAAAAGATTCCGTGTCTTTGGTTTTATGCCACGAAACCGGCGATAAATCATTCAAATACCCTAAATATTGGATAACAATGGGAAGCTCAAGCCCCAACTCTTTACGTATAGCATTTTCAGTTGCCAAATCGGTGCGTTGCCCCAGCATCATGCGCGCCGGATCGGAAGGCAGCACCGTAAACAAAAAGAATACCAACGTGATGACTCCAAACATCACCAATAATCCGTATCCTAATCGTTTTAAAATGTAACGCGACACTTTTGCTAATTTTCGGCAAAGATATATTAATTAAATTTTTACGCAAAGACGCAGAGACGCAAAGTTTTTCTTTGCGCCTTCGCGCCTTTGCGAGACTCAATAAAAACGCTACTTTTGCCGCCTATTTTTTACTTCATGCAAGCACAAAGTCCAAATATAAAATCGGTTTTCAGCCTAAAACGTGTTTTAATCCCCATTGCGATAGGAATTGGATTTTCAGTGTATTCGCTATATGCTTCAAATTTTGATTTAAGTGTTTTAAAAGGGATTGAAGTCAGTGTGAAATATATCCTTTTGGCGTTGCTTTGCGTAGTGCTTCGCGACTTAATGTACATTATAAGAATCCGCATTTTAACGGAAAACCGGTTAAGTTGGTTAGATGCCTGGCACGTGGTAATGCTTTGGGAATTTGCATCTTCGGTTACGCCTGCGGTAGTGGGCGGCTCGGCATTTGCCATCTATTTTCTCAATCAGGAAGGATTGTCGCTGGGAAAAAGTACAGCCATTATTTTAACTACAGTAGTGCTGGATGAAATATTTTACATCCTCTTTGTGGCATTGCTGCTTTTGATACTGGGAACCAATTTGATACAATTTGCCGAATCTTTGCCGTTCGACCCCATGTTCTTCTTTTTTGTAGGCTATGGCTTCATCATCATCATGACTATATGCATTATGTTGGGCATTTTTATCGCTCCCCACGGAATAAAAAAGTTATTAGTAAAACTCTTTTCTTTCTCATTTTTGAAAAAATGGCAACCTCAAATAGAAAAAACCGGCGATGATCTTATTACGACCTCTATAGAGTTGAAAGGCAAACCCTTTGGCTATTGGACGAAAGCATTTATTGCTACCATTTTAACCTGGACGGCGCGCTTCATGGTGCTCAACTTTTTAATCTTAGCCCTCAATCCTGAATTGGGTTTTCATATCCTACAACAGCTATTAATTTTGGCTAAACAATTGGTAATGTGGGTTATTTTGCTGATTAGCCCCACACCAGGCGCCAGTGGCATTGCCGAAATCAGTTTTTCCGCTTTTTTCAAATATGATTTTCCCGAACAAACCAACGCGGCAGTAGCGGTGCTTTGGCGTGCCATTTCGTATTATCCTTACTTGGCTTTGGGGTTGATTATTTTGCCGATTTGGTTGCGGAAAATGCAGGTAAGGAAACAAAAATAAATTATTTTCGCAAATTATTTTCAACCCATCATTATGCACAAAATAAACCTCCACCCAATTTTAGAAATACCTGAAAACAAGGAAATTGCATTTTTATTTAACGGTAAAAAAATCGTAGGACATACCGGCTATACGATTGCTGCCGCTTTACACCAGGCGGGCTTTCCTGTGCACAGCCACAGCTTGGAGGGTCGCGAGCGCAGTTTAGAGTGCGGCATCGGAAAATGCGGAGCTTGCGAAATGTTGGTAGATGGCAAAATTAAACGGATTTGCATCACAAAAGTAGATGGTGTTAAGGAAGTTGCCGAGGGGAATAGCCAGATACTTCCCAAAGAGGAGGTTTCAAACATAAAAAAAGAAATCCGCATCTATAAAACACGTGTGGCGATTATTGGCGCCGGCCCCGCAGGATTGGCTTGCAGGGAAGAACTTAATAAGTTTGAGATTCCTAACATCGTGATTGACAATAACGATAGAATAGGCGGGCAGTTTAATATGCAAACCCACCAGTTTTTCTTTTTTGAAAAGGAAAAGCTGTACGGCGGCATGCGCGGATTTGAAATCTCTTCGCACCTTGCCGGTGAAGACCACACAGGAATATTCCTTAATTCAACGGTTTGGGATTTGTTGGAAGGAAAACGCATTGCCATAAAAAACATGCTTACCGAAGAAATCTATTATGTGGATGCCGAATATTTGGTGGTGGCTACCGGCGCTGTGCCTTTTATGCCTGCTTTTGAAAACGACGATTTGCCGGGCGTTTATACTGCCGCCGTGATTCAAAAAATGATGAATGTAGAGCACACCTTGTTGGGCAAACGCATTTTATCTATCGGGGCGGGAAATATCGGGTACTTAACTTCTTATCAAGCTGTGCAAGCGGGTGCGCAAGTAACGGCAATTATTGAGGCGATGGATCGTGAGGGTGGTTTCCCCGTGCAAGCAAACCGCGTGCGCCGTTTGGGGATTCCTATCCTGACTTCGCATATTTTGCTGAAAGCGATTCCCAATGAGGATCGTACCGGTATAATCGGCGCGGTGGTTGCCGAGTGCAAGAACTTTACGCCGGTTCCGGGCACCGAAAAGATTATTCATGATATTGATGTCATTAATATTTGTACCGGTTTAATGCCCGACGACCAACTTTTGATAAAAGGCAAAATCGTTTTTGGCGAAAAAACGTTGGGTGTGGGCGATGCCGTGCGCGTGGGCGAAGGAACGTGCGCCGTTTTACGCGGCAAACAAGCTGCCATGGAAATTGCGATAGCCTGCGGCAAACGCGTTTCTTACGATGGTTATTTAGAATTATCAAAGGAGTATATTGATTCGCAACAACATCCGGTAAGAATTTTGGAGAAACCGGCACAACCTTCCTCCGAAAGAATGCACGAAAAACCTTTTGTAACCATTGATTGCTTGCATGGTTTTGCTTGCAATCCGTGCATTTTTGCTTGCCCTAAAGATGCCATCCAAAAAACTTCAACCTCAACCGTGCCTGTGGTTGATTACGAAAAATGTATCGGCTGTATGGATTGTGTGGCAAAATGCCCGGGGTTAGCCATTTTTGGTTATAATTTGACTAAGAATTGGCTCTTTTTACCCATCGAAAATTTTGTAGAAGAAAATGCAGAAGTGTTTTTAGTGAATAATCAAGGCGAAAAATTGGGCGAAGGAGTTATTGAAAAAGTATTGCGAAAGCCCAATAAAACCAACATTGCCCGCGTAAAATCCTTAACTTTAACCGGAGAAAAATTAACGGAGGTTACCGGCTTCATTCCCAAAGAGAAATATCCCAAAACTTTAAATATTACTCCCAATACGGAAACCGGTAAAGCGCCAACCTACATCTGCCATTGCGATGATGTGGACTTAGAAGAAATTTTAGAACTCATTGGCGACAGAAAAATGATTTCGGTGGATGAGTTGAAGCACATTACCCGTGTGGGCATGGGAGCTTGTCGCGGTAAGCGCTGTATTCCGCGCGTGCGCCAGGCATTGCGTAGCCAAGGTATTGAGCTGGTGGGTGATGCAACGCCCAGAGCGCCATTGTCGAATCAGGTAAACATGAGCGAACTTTATCCTTCAACTGCACAACCGCAATTTATTACCGATATTCGCACGCAGAAAACGCGCCGTGTGGATTGTGAGGTGTTTATTGCCGGCGGCGGAATTGCCGGTAGCGCTCTGTTCCGCTATTTTGCGGAAAGCGGCAAAAAGAGCGTGCTCGCCAATGCCGGATATGGCGGCTCATGGCGCAATATCGCCGGCGGACGTCCTGCCTTTTCCGTGCCCGAAATTGCCGACATCGCGCAGCATAATCTTCGCTTGTTTAAAGAATTACAAGAAATTACCAACATAAACTTCAAACCCATTCGCTATGTGGGCTTTGCGCACGATGAAGCCACTTACAAAGCGCTGGAGGCTTCTAAGGCGTGGTCGAATGCATATATGGTGGATAAAAAGGATTTCCAAAAAGAGGTTACGCCTTATTTTAACCCGAATTTGAATACGTATCAGGCGGCGCTCATTACGCACGGCTGCTGGCAAGCTACGCCGGGTTTGGTATTAGATGGACTCAGAGCTATTGCCCTAAGAAATGGAGGTATTTTATTGGAAGACACAACGTTGGTAGAAGTGCAAAAAACAGCGCACGGCTTTATGGCATTGGTGCTGGAGCACGACAAAACTTACACCGAATATCATTGCGAGCATTTTGTGAACGCATTGGGTGCAGAAGCCGCACATTTTGCATTACAATTAGGTATTGAAACAGGATTGTACCCCGTTAAACATCAGGCATTTATTACCAAACGCCTGCCGCTC
>WQWP01000149.1 GCA_009787485.1 Lentimicrobiaceae bacterium
ATAAGACCAATTGCTTCGCCTTTGATATATCCCTTCATTTCGTCTGTCATATCTTCTACTTTATCAATATTTTCATAAACTATAAAAGAAGATCTGATATATTCCCAGGTTTGGGGCATACAGTCAGCTCCGGCTGTTCCGGAATCTTCATTTGTTGGCTGAGCTCCAACCGGACTCAAACCCACATTATTAATGGTATATACTGAATGCCAGGCTGAACCTCTACAACATTCACCAGATATACTTCTTAATGTGGAGTGCCGTAGTCCTATACCGGTGGGCCATCCATGCTTTAGAACTTCGCGATAGCACCAAAACAATGCTCTTTGAGCATTTTCGGTGGTAGAAAATACTGCGTCTATATCGACAGTACCGGAGGTATCCGGTTTTTCCAAAAAACGATCAACTAAATCGTCAATACAGGAGTTAAATCCTATTAACAATATTACAATGATTGGAATAAATAATATCTTTTTCATGATGAATCTATTTTTTAAAATTGAACATTAAACCCAAAAACCATTGTCCGGGTGAGTGGGAATAGATAAGTAGCCTGGTCTCGTTGCTCCGGATCTACGCCAAGATCTCTCATGTGGTTTATAAATGAATAGAGGTTGTTTCCACTGGCATAAATTCGGAAAGAAGACATTCCTGCAGCTTGCATAAAGCGTTTTGTGGAAGGGAATGTGTATCCAACTTCTGCGTTTTTAAGTTTGAAAAAATTATTTGATCTCAACCAAAAGTCGCTTGACACAAAGTTATGGTCAGAAGTAGCAGCATCAAAAGTGGCTCGTGGATAAGTGATTTTTTCGCCGGCAGCTGCTTTTTCGGGTGTCCATCGACCATCGTACTGCCATTGGAACGCATTTCCTGCCCGTTTAAAGAAAGGAACAGCTATTTCATTGCTTATGTAAAACGAACCATTAACAGTACCATTGAACAACAATCTTATATCAAAGCCTTTATAATTAAAACCGGTTCTAAAACTATATTGATATTCGGGTCTGTTAGGATAACCTATTGGTGCGCGGTCTTTGTCGTCAATTAACCCATCGCCGTTTATATCTATATATCTTATATCTCCAATTGTACTTCTATTGCTATTTAAAGTGTTGAATGGACGACTGCTGAGTTCTTCAGGTGTATTGTAAAAACCGTCGCTTTTTAAACCAAATCTTTGTCCAATGCTATGTCCGGTTGCATTCATCCACGGGTATGGATTTGGAGCTTCAGCCCTGTATATTACTTTATTTCGGGCGTAACTTACATGGCTATCAAAAAAGTAACTGAAATCGCCTGTTTTATCTTTCCAGCCCAGTGCTATTTCATAACCTTTGTTTTCTGTTTTTCCCACATTTCCGGGCGGAACACTCCAAGCCGGAACACCAAAAACAACCGGAATAATTCCCAAAGTGGTAAGAATATTGTCGCGTTCTTCATTAAACAGGTCTAAAACTAACGATAATTTATCTTTAATAAAACGAGTCTCAATACCTATGCCTCGTTTTACCGACTTTTCCCAAGTAATGTTAGGATTTCCCAAGCTTGCTTCGTTTGCACCGATGTAATACGGATTAGTAACACTGCCATCCGAATTACCCAACCAATAACCCCCTGTGTATATATTAAATGTACTGGGAAAAAATAAATATCTTCGCCCCGTATCTCCCAACAGGTCGTTGCCAACAACGCCATACGAACCGCGAACCTTAAAGAATGTTAACCAATCGTTTTTAGGAAAAAAAGGTTCGTTGGTTGGTACCCATCCGGCTGAAAAAGCTGGAAAAAATCCAAAACGATTTCCTACTTCAAATTGTTCTGTACCGTTGTAGCCCATATTGAACTCGACCATATATCGCTGCCCGTAGTCATAAGTAAAACGTCCAACCAATCCTAAAATGCCGGAAGGCGTATTGTTAGAGTCGCCAGGCATTGTATATTTCGATGCTTTACCTAAGAATAACACGCCTACACTATGCTCATCAAATGTTCCATCATAGTAAATTCCTGCGTCAATATACAATTTGTTCCAACTGTCGCGCCCCCATGAATCAAAACTGTCAGTACCTCTGCTACCGCCAAAATATTCCATTGTCATAGGGTTTTCAACACCTCTCCGCATTGTATAAGTAGGTATTGAATATCTTCTTACAACATACCTGTTGTAGTTATCCTGATAGTTTAAAGTTGTCTGTATGCTTAAACCATTTACTATATATGGCATCACATGCTTCAATTTAATAGTATTGTCAAGCAGAGTGTTATAAAATGTTGCCGTTCCCGCTGTCAATAAATTGTATATAGGATTTTGACCGCCTATACCGCTATCAGTTCTTCGTGCCAATTCATTTTGAACCGTTCCTGATGGTGCGCTATAACCGCTAATCAAGCGTCCGTCGACAATTCCTGGGCAATTGAACGGCGTTGCATCATAAATATATTGCATAAGTATTTTATAACGTTCGTGCAAATTGTATGGATCCCAGTGGGCGCCAGCTCCCTGGCGGGTGCCAAATTGTCCCGATATATTTACTGAAAGGGTTGTATTTTTAATAATATCAATATCTACATTTGCCCTGAAATTATACCTTGAGAACCGTGAACCGGTGCCGGCATCGTAATATTTATAGTCTTTGATAATACTTTCCTGACTTAAATAACCCAATGAGGCATAGTATTTGACTTTATCTGTTCCTCCTGAAATATTGACGTTTGTTTGCCATTGTGGAGCCAATCTGCCGAAAACTGCCGAGAACCCGTCTCTACTTCCGTAATACAAAGCAGGAGTGTTAAACAGCGCTTCTTTTTGTTCGTAAGAGTAATGTGGATATAACAAGTTAATTTCATCCATAGTAAAATCCTTGTTATTCTTAAATTTCCACAGGTCGTCTTCAGTGTATAAATAATTTGAGAAGTGTGCAGTTCCCAGAAAACTGTTCATTTCGTTGTGTATTCCTTCATTTCTGAACATTGCCCAATCGTATGAGCTAAGCCCCTGTTGATAGGCAGCGGCTTGGGTAAGTCCAAAATTACCCGAAACACTTACTTTGGGTTTACCAACACTACCTCTTTTTGTGGTAATTATAATAACACCATTCGCTCCTCTAATTCCATAAACAGCTGTTGACGAAGCATCCTTTAATATACTTATTCCCAAAATATCATTAGGGTCGATGTTATTAAATGCTGTAAATGCTTGTTCGGCTGCCTGCTCAACTCCATCAATCACAATTAGTGGTTGTGAGTTACCATAAGTTGCAACACCACGAATAGTAATCGCTGCTGCATCTAATCCGGGTTCTCCGGTAGTTGTGATAGCGCTTAAGCCGGGAGTAATACCAACAAGAGCGCTTGATATGTTCGAAACAGGAGCAGCAAGCACATCGCTGCCTGAAACAACCGAAATAGCTCCAGTTACATTGACGCGCCGCTGAGTAGCAAAAGCTGTTACAACTACTTCTTCCATTTCTAACGTGTCGTCAACCATTACTGTATTAATGATCGTTCGCCCCAACAATTCAATTTCTATTGTTTTCGAACCAATCATCGAAAAAACAAGAGTAGCGTTTGTTGAAACCGACGATAACGTATAGTTGCCGTTAATATCGGTTACTGTTCCTATGGAAGTGTTCTTCACTCTCACAGTAACACCGGGCATGGTCTCTCCATTTGAATCTGTAACATTTCCGCTCACAGATATATTAGATTGACCTAAAACAGTTTGCGCGGATAAAGCACAAACCAACAAAGTAAGCCACATCCGGCAAGATGTAACATACAAAAGGTTCATAAATTTAACTTTCATAAAAAACAGGTATTAAAAATTTATTCATACATATTAAATGGTATATCTGCGCTAAATATGGTTATAGGGTCTTCATAAAACTCCATAAAATTGGGAGTTGAAGGATGTCCAATCCAAGGTCCGAAAAAATGAGTATCATTTAATCTGGTACCAACATATTTATTTCTCCACATTATAACCATGCTGACAGCGCTACCTTTTGCCTGCTTCGTTGTTTTTAATGGTTCTAACATTTGCACTGTCCAATAATTCACATCTGCTGATCCGGTCATATTTTCATTCCATCCGATTCCTGTTATTCCTGTTTCGGTAACGCCAACAGGAATTCCTTTTTCCTTACCTATATCGACAATAACACTCAAATTACGTCGATAACCTGCAGTATTATGCCAATGGTAGCAATCCATGCCCAGAAAATCTACCCATTCATCTCCGGGCCAACGGAATAAAAATCGATTCCTTGTGCCTGGGGTTCCGTAATCTCCGTCCATTTGCGGAGATATGGCGTACAAGAAGTTGCGAACACCCTTTATGTCACGAAGGTATTCTATAGTCCATCTCCAAAGATCAATAAATTCTGCCTGAGTAGCGCATCGAGATCCCCACCACGACCACTCTTGCGTATGTTCGTGGTACGGACGGAACAAAACAGGTATTAATGTTCCGGAAGGGTCTTTTAAATTATTGGCAAAATCTGCAACACGATCAAGCCAAATTTTATATCTGGTATTAATATTGCTTCCTTCAGTTAATATTTGCTTCACAACAGTATTGTTTGAATTATCCCATGCACTTCCTCCTGTTAACGGATTATTAATGTGGATACATGCTGTTATAACTTCACCTCTCGACCATGCTTCAAGGATACATCTGCGACGAAGGGCAATGTCGGTGGCAGATGGTCTTCCATACAAACTGGTAGTCCTGCCATCCATTATTTCTGCAAAATCGGTGCTGAATACTGCCGGAAAATCACCACAAATTTCCTTTACGTCTGAGCGTCCCGATACATCATACCATTCCCTGCCATACATCAAGGAATTATGATGTCCAAACATAGTTCCAATATCTTGTATTCTCAACAAATTTCGAAATAAAGCTTTAGTTTCTTTTGTTGCAAACCTGTCTACAACTTTTAGTTCAGGTTCGTGAATGAAATAAACCCTGACGAGGCAAGTCGCTGTTTTGGCGCCATCATCAGTGGTAACTGTTATGGTAGTTGTTCCCTCGCTAACAGCTGTTATGA
>WQWP01000150.1 GCA_009787485.1 Lentimicrobiaceae bacterium
ATACTTAATTCTTCTATCATTGCATCGTTTATTGATGATCCTGAACAATATTGTCTTGAAATTTGTTAATTATTAATTGTTCATTATTCATTGTTAATTATTGATTGCCAAAACATCAATCTATTGAGATACAGCGAATAGATTGCCCGTATGTGCGCGGGATGACGAGCATACCCGTAATCGAGCTGACGAAGGTTGCGTTGTAGGCGTGCATGGCATCGTTCATCCGTGTGCCCCAATAGGCACCGTCCGTACCCCTATTGATCAGCCCGCCACTGTCGCCGCGGTAGCCGGCAGCAGGCAAAAAGAGTTTGTCGCCAAACATAGTGCCAGCCCAATTATCAACACCGGAACTCCAAGGAGGAGTAGGAATGTTGGTTCTTGTGTTATTGTCAAATACACCCTGCCATTCGTCGTTAGTAGGTATGCGATAACCGGCAGGGCAAGGATCGTAAAAACTTTTTACCTTTGCGTCGGTAGCAGTAGTATTATTGCCATACCAACCGGTAGGGATATTCCACGGTGTAGGGTTAATAATAGTATTCCATGTAGCCGCAGGCGTGTGAGAGCCCCAGTTGTAATAATCGCCGTTCAAATCTGCAGAAGGAGTAATAGGGTGGGCGTTAGGGTCTGCGCCCAAATTACGGCACATAAACTTCTTCCACACGCCAGAAGCTATGTAGGCGCCACATTCAATGCCATTCCAAGTGCTCGGGTCGCCGCCTGTGCCGGGGTCTGTTCCGCCACCCGTGCCGCCCTCGCACAACGATTTCCACGCGGTGCCGTTCCAAACCTCCACACAATTAATAGTAGTGTTAAAGATCATTAAGCCTTTGGCTTCGGGCACATTTAAACTTGATTTAAGCCCGTCGCGTTGTGTAGTAGTAAGTTGCGGCAGGCGCAAACCGCCGTAGGAACCATCGGCTTGGTTCTGCCCCTGAACTTCCAACATCGAAAATGAATGAGGCGCTACATCGGCGCCAACGTTTACTTGTGCACTCAGTTTTCCAATAGAGAAAACAACTGCGAGCGCTGCTAAAATGGTTAAAAAGGTAAGTTTTTTCATAAAAAAAATATTTAATTGGTTAATATATCAGTGGTTAGTGGTTAGTGGTTAAAGTCTCCCCCGCTGGCGGGGGATTAAGGGGGTGGAATTATCCTTAATTTTTACCGCCGCTAATAACTAATTTTTATATATACAAATTACCCTAAAATATTAGGGGGGGGGATGGTCAATCATGTAACGAGAGAGCGCTGCAAGCGCGATTTATTTTAGCCCATGGCAACGCCATGGGTAGGGAACGCACACAACACATTTTGCGCCCTGAAAGGGCAGCATAATATTGAAAATAAATATATTGCCCTTTCAGGGCGCAGGGTTATATACGGGCAATTCTCTACCCTATGGCGTTGCCATGGGCTGAAATAAATCGCGCTTTCAGCGCTCCCTGCCTGGCAAGCGCCGCCGTCATTCCGAAGGAGCGTAGCGACTGAGGAATCTTGAACAAATCTCAAAACACCCTCAAATGCGCATCATTAATCACCATCGTATCTCCTATTTGTTTAATAACGGCGATACCGTGTTTTATGGATTCTTTTTCCACTTTTTTGTTGAAGTGGAGGGCGGCTAAACCGAGATACAGATCAAAATTTGCGTATTGTGGAAACAACTGTTTGAAAATGGGTGCTTTTTCAAGCAACTCTTCAATATCTTCCTTGTCTGCTTTGTATTTTATTTCAATCATTACAACCGATGTACAGTTGTAGAGCAGCAGGTCGTATTCGCCTTGAAGGTTAAGTAATTTATCCTTCTTTTTAAGATTAGAAAAATAACCATTATAATGTTGTCCTGCAAATTGCATGCTTTTGGATAAGCTGTTCACAAAGTACGATTCAGCCATGGCGCCGTTAGCGTTTGAGATACCGCCAAGCTCTTTCTGCATGGCTTTAATGGCTTGCGCATTTTCTTGAATTAATGCCCATGCGCTTTCAAATGTGGCTTTTGGAAGGAAGGTTTCATTTCTCATAGCTCAATATTTTATTAAATTATTTCACGCCGCGAAAATAAAATAATTTTCATACAAAAATCATTTTCTAAAAATTATTTTTCTAAGAATCAACGAGTTAAAAATTGCAAAAGAGTAAAAATGGTGTAGGTTTTTGGAGGAAATGTACATTCGTATGCAAAAAATGCAGAAAAAGGGGAGTTTCCATTACTTGTTCGGGATTCCTCACTGCGTTCGGAATGACACACACGCACTCGCAAGTGAGGGGGAGGGCGGAAAACGCACGTGTTAGCTACTAAGAGTGCCTTGAGAGATAAGGGTGTGACGACTTAAAAAAAGTGCATGTTTTTTAAGAAAAAATGCAAATACCTGAAAAAAACTGCATATTCTGAATATTTTTTAACATGCTGATTATTAGAAAAATAATTTTATAAAACGAGGTTTTGAATGAAAACTTTTATATTTTCGCGGCGTTGAAAATCAATTTAAAAATTTAAAAAATTAAAAATTTAAAACTATGAATCCCTTCCTTAAATCCTTAAATCCTTAAATCTTTAAATCTTTAAATCTTTAAATCAAATACTACATATTATGAGAAGTAAAAATCACCCCCCGAAAGCCACATTTGAAAGCGCCTGGACATTGATTCAGGAAAATGCTAAATTCTTGCAGGAAAGTACTAAATCCATGCAGGAAGACACTAAAGCCTTGAAAGAAGGCACTAAAGCCATGCAGGAAGACACTAAAGCTATGCGGGAAAGCAATAGAATTGCGAATGAACGGATGGATACTTTCTGCCGGAGTATGGATGAATCTATTAAAGCCATGCAACAAGAACTTGGCGGAATTGGAAAATCTAACGGTGCAGTAGCAGAGTCGTATTTTGTAAACAGTTTTACAAACTCCATGCAATTTGCAGGGCAAGAGTACGACAGTATGGATCATCATTGCAGAAGAAGCTCCAAAAGGCTTAATCTCAAAGGTGAATACGATTTGGTGTTATACAACTGCATATCGGTGGTAATAATCGAAGTGAAGTATAATGCACGGCAAAAGGATGTTGAGAAGTTGCTGAAAAAAGCGCCGGTTTTCAAGCAACTGTATCCGCAATATGCAAATTTTGACCTCTATCTCGGGCTGGCAGCGTTTCACTTTGAAGAGCATACGGAAAGCGGCGCCGTGGAAAACGGCATTGCCATCATCAAGCAAATAGGAGACAACATGGTGATTTATGATGCGCATTTGAAGGTATTTTGATCTTGTGTATTGCGAAGCGCCCCGCCATTCCGAAGGAGCGTAGCGACTGAGGAATCCCGAACAAATCTCAAAACACCCTCAAATGCTCATCATTAATCACCATCGTATCCCCAACTTGTTTAATAACGGCGATACCATGTTCAATAGAATCATTTTCTGTATTTTCCTCGAAATGAAAAGCGGCTAAAGCGAGATACATGTCGTAATTTGCATATTGCGGATACAGTTGCTTGAAAACAGGCGCTTTTGCGAGCAACCTTACCACATCTCTTTCACGAGCCTTGTATTTTATTTCGATGATTACAACAGAGGTGCAGTTATACAACACTAAGTCGTATTCGTTTTGAAGATTAAGTTTTTTGCTTTTTTTTCTAAGATGATGATCCATCTCATCATATTCCTGTCCGGCAAATTGCATAGCGTTAGTAAAACTGTTCACAAAATAGGATTCTGCTACTGCGCCGTTAGATTGTCCCATACCGCCAATTTCTTGCTGCATGGCTTTAATAGAATCGTGTCTTTTTTGATTTTCAATAGCCTGTTCTTGTTGCATGGCTTTAATAGAATCGTAAATCTTTTGGTTTTCAGCAGTTTGTTTTTCCCATTTCTTTGAAGATTCTTCAATTTTGGCATCCGTTGCCTTAATTGCTTTTGTCATTTCCTGAATGCTTGCCCAGGCGCTTTCAAAAGTAGCTTTTGGTAAG
Organism: Lentimicrobiaceae bacterium; assembly: GCA_009787485.1. Lineage (GTDB taxonomy): Bacteria > Bacteroidota > Bacteroidia > Bacteroidales > WCHB1-69 > WRNX01. The sequence goes on from WQWP01000150.1 coordinate 3,968, forward strand.
GAATTTGTATTTCTCATAGATTCATATTTAGATTTTTATTTCACGCCGCGAAAATAAAATAATTTCCATTCAGAAATCATTTTTATGAAATTATTTTTCTAAAAATCAACGAGTTAAAAATTACAAAAAAAGTAAAAATGGTGCAGGTTTTGGGGAGAAATGTACATTTGGTATGCAAATAATGCAGAAAAAAATATTTTTGCACTTCCAAAAAATATCATATCGCTATGGATCAAATCAAAGTTATCATCGTTGAAGATCACGAATTATTTCGAGTAGGGATTCAATCAGCTATCGAAAAAGAATGCCCCGATATTTTCATAGTGGGAGAAGCTAAATCGGGAGAAGAGCTCTTCGGTTTGCTAAAAATCAAAACCGCAGATGTGATTCTTCTCGACATTATGTTTCCCGATATGAACGGCTTTGAGATTGCCCGCCGCCTGAAAGCAGAATATCCAGCCATGAAAATTTTGGCATTTTCTGCCGACAATTCTACTTCAACCATAGAAGAAATGCTCTGTATCGGAGTTGAAGGTTTTATCAGTAAACTTAACAGCAATTCTAAAATGCTCGCCGAAGCCATACAAACTGTAGCACAAGGATTTGAATATTTTGGGAGCGATATTTCCGATATTATCAGTCAAATTTATATTGCCAAAAAGAAAACCACAAAAGTAAGCTCAGAATTTTCGGAGCAGGAAAAGCGGATCATCACTTACTGCCATGAAGGATTATCGGCAAAAATGATTGCCAACCGCTTAGGCGTTGCTGTCTCAACGGTGGTTTGGCATAAATCCAACATCTTCAAAAAACTCGGTATCAACAACTCGCACGAAATGGTAAGGTATGCTATGAAGAATGGGATAATTGAGAATTGAGAATTAGGAATTAAGAATTAGGAATCAGTAGTGTCGCGTTTAATCTAATTGAATAACAATAACATACAATCACGTTCTTTGACATTTTGGTAGCCAGATTTATTAAGCAGTTGATTTATAGGCGTTTTATC
>WQWP01000151.1 GCA_009787485.1 Lentimicrobiaceae bacterium
CGAAGCCCATTTGAAGATTGATATACGGGGTTACATACAACGAAATCAAGCTGTTATTCGGATAAGCCCGGCTTTCCCCGTTTTCATCAATATATCGGTTGGGATCGTTGGGATCGGGCGTTAGAATATCCGGTTTATACACCACATCTTTTCGATAGATTTTTGTAAAATAAATCGCGCCCATACCAATTTGACAGTTCCATGTAAACCACTTATACCGAACAATCGGCATTTGAAAATAGCCGAACAATGCGACACCCTGACCAATTACTTTATTTCTTTCTTTTCGCACCGTTTTCGGATCAAAAAAGTTATATTGACTTGTGTATCTTAACGTTATTCCATAAGAAGGAAAATTCAACATCCTCTCCCATTGATTTTTTCCGGTGGATTGTTTTCCGAAACGAAACTCCAAGCCGCCGTAGTGAAGGTCTTTCAAATAGATGGCGTGCTTTGGGTGAAACAGGGCTACTCCGTATCTTACGCCGCCTTCAATAAAAAAATCTTGCTCTTTAAAACTTTGCGCGGATAAAGTGTTATGTCCGAAAAGTAGAATAATTGCAAAGGATAAAAAGGATAAAAAAGATAAAAGGGATAAAAAGGATAAATGTGTTTTTTTGGTAATGTTAATCATTTTTCGGAATTGACTTGCGAAAATAGAATTTTTATCCCGTAATGAAGCAAATACAAACTTATTATTTTGGCAATTTAAGTGCGTTGACCTTGGAAAATTAAACCCAATTTTCCCGTATTAAAATAATATTATACTTTCGCAAACTCATTCTTTTAAACAACAACGGATATGGATACATCATTTCATTTTGCATCAGCACAAGAAATTACACCCGCTATTTTAGACCTTATCAGACAGGCATATCAAGAAAAGCCTGTTTCTATTTACATTCAGGGCAACGAGCCGTTTGTACCTCAATGGCAAATACAGGAAGTACGACGCAGAGATGTTATGATGAATAATAGCCCAAAATACCTGCTTGATTGTGATATGGTTATGAACGAACTGGAACAAGAACTCGAAGTCGTATGAAAGCTAAGAAAATCATTTCCACATTCGCAAGAGCTGATCTTTCCGATGCTTCGAAATGGTACGAGAAGCAACAAAAAGATTTAGGAAAACGCTTTTTGAATGAAATGAAAGAGGCATTTGAACTAATTTGTCAAACGCCGGAAGGTTTTGCAATTGCCTACGACGATTGCCGGATTTATTTCACCAAGATTTTTCCTTACGGCGTTCATTATCAATATTTGAATAACAAGAACGAAGTTCACATTAAAGCAGTTTTTCACACCTCACGTTCTCCTCAAATATGGGAAGAACGGTAATTGTTTGACATTGCTCCATGAACTTTACCATACAACACTCCGACACAAAATCATCCGCCCGCACGGGCGTGATTGAAACCGCGCATGGCATTATTGAAACTCCCATTTTTATGCCGGTGGGCACCGCAGGCGCTGTGAAGGCGTTGCACATTAAAAACGTAAGGGAGGATGTGAAAGCGCAGATTATTTTGGGAAACACCTACCATCTCTATTTGCGGCCGGGGTTGGAGGTGTTGCAACAAGCCGGCGGGTTGCATAAATTTAACGGCTGGGAGAAACCGATTTTAACAGATAGCGGTGGCTTTCAGGTGTTTTCGTTAAGCCATAAACGCAAAATAAAACCGGAAGAAGGGGTTTGGTTTCAGTCGCATATTGATGGCTCGCGGCATCTTTTTAGCCCCGAAAAAGTGATGGATATTCAGCGCATTATCGGCGCCGATATCGTGATGGCTTTTGATGAGTGTACGCCCTATCCGTGTGAATATGAGTATGCTAAAAATTCTATGAAAATAACGCATCAGTGGTTGGCGCGTTGTTGTGCACATTTCGATGCTACGGAGCCGCTTTACGGATATGCGCAAACGCTGTTTCCCATTGTGCAAGGCAGTGTTTTTAAAGATTTGCGCGTACAATCTGCCGAGTTTATCGCTGCTCAAAACCGCGAAGGAAACGCAATTGGCGGCGTTTCCGTAGGAGAGCCCATCGAGCTGATGTACGAAATGACCGATATTTGTTGCCAAATCTTACCCAAAGAAAAACCGCGCTACCTGATGGGCGTGGGAACTCCGGCAAATATCCTGGAATCTCTCGCGATGGGCGTGGATATGTTCGATTGCGTAATGCCGACCCGAAACGGCAGAAACGGCATGATCTTTACCTGGGACGGCATCATGAATATGAGAAACGAGAAATGGAAATACGACTTTACCTCTATAGATATTCAAAGCGATTTATTTGCAGACCGTGAATATACACGGGCTTACCTGCGGCATTTGTATGTAGCAGAAGAGATGCTGGGACCGATGATCGGCAGCATCCACAATTTGCATTTTTATTTAGATTTGGTAACTACGGCGAGGAAAAAAATTCAGGAAGGGACGTTTGCTTCTTGGAAAGCAGAAGTATTACCGAGAATTTCACAAAGATTATAGAAGCTAATTTTTCTACCTCCTAACCGCCGCCAACAGGAGAGATAAAAAAAAGCCCGCTTTTTGAGCGGGCTTTTTAAGTTTAAGGAGGAGCGCTTATTCTGCAACTTCTTCTTCCATAACGGGCTCAACTTCTTCGTCAACTACAACGATCTCTTCTGCTTCGGCTTCTACAACCGGTTGGGCTTTGGGTGCACATGCCACCATAAAAGCGGCTGCGGCAATGATTAGTAATAATTTTTTCATTGTAAAAATTTTAATGGGTTAATGTTTTTTTAGTTTATACCTAATTGAGCGGCAAAAATATAAAAAAATCAATAATTACGAAAAAATATTATTTTTCTGAAAATCAAGATTATTATTGCTTATATCTCATTTGTCATCGCCAGTTTTCGCTGCGATTTCATCAAATTTCGAGACTGAAGAATCAATGTTCGGGTTTCGTTAATAATGTATAAGAACAGCACGGTGTTCCGGGTACCGCTTTCATTGGCTTTAGCACGTTTAATTTGATGTTTGGTAGAGCAAAAATATACCTCGTTCAGCACTTCCCGCTTTTTCATTAATTCATCGAATTTTGAATAATCTTTGGTGTCCAACATGGTTAAAAACTCAGTATAGATGTCGTTTACAGTGTCTAAAATTACTTTCAGATCTTCAATTTGTTCTTGTGAAAAACCTTCGTGATTGTTGTCTATATATTCATAACATTCGCGGATAATATGGAGTAATGATTTCGATACTTCATAGTTATAATCAACCACTTGAATATAATAGAAGGTCAAATCCGGGTTGTCTCCTCCCAAGCGTTCCAGGTTGGGAAGCACTTCATATTTCCGTTTATTTTTCGCTTTTCTGTATATTTTATCTGCTTCTTCGCGAATAAGTTTCATTTCACGATGGTCTTCCTTAAACAGTGCGTCTAAAGTTCGTGTGTAAATATCGTTGGTTTGGGTAATAGACTTTTTAATGCCTTTACTTCCATATTCATACACCATTTGTTCACCGGTAAGTTGTTCAATATCTTCTTCTGCTTCTTTTTGTCTATTACGAAATTCCTTACTTGTTATGAGGCGGAATACTGCAAACGCGCCAAGTCCAATAACAGCAACAAGCCCTATTGTTTTACTATAACCCGTTGCAAACATTAAAATCCATGCAAAAAAACCCGCTGTGGTAAATGCGATCACTGCCGTAATAAACCATCCTGAAACAACGGTGATTACGCCTGTGATTCTATAAACTGCACTTTCTCTTCCCCAAGCTCTATCCGCCAAAGAAGTTCCCATAGCAATCATAAATGTTACATAAGTTGTTGATAATGGTAATTTTAATGATGTTGCTAAAGAAATTAATAAAGTGGCAACAGTTAAATTTACAGAAGCGCGAATAAAATCGAAATGGGGTTTTTCTTCTTGTGTAGGCGCTAAGGGTTTGAATCTGCTATCCAAAAAATTGAGAACCGGTTGGGGTAATATTTTATCTATTTTTTTGCTGATTTTAACTGCGCCTCTTACTACAGTTCTTGATAATTGCATAGACCCAAATTGTTCTACGCCGGAATCTTGCCTTGCAAGTTGTACCTCCGTATCTGTAACTCTTCGGGCTTTTTTAGAAAAAAACAAGGTCAATACCATAATCATTCCCGACACGATAAGGATTCGCCAATCGGCTTTAACCGGCGCTTTGAGTCCTTCCATAGTAAGCGTACCTATATCAATTCCATTGGCATGAGCCTCGCGGGCAATTTCGAAAGCCTGATATCCACCCATGGGAACACCGATAAAGTTTACCAAGTCGTTGCCGGCAAATGACAAGGCTATGGAAGCAGTGCCAATCAATATGGTTACTTTTAAAATATTGATTTTAAACAAATGCTGCATAAGAAGATAAAGCGCCGTACTGCAAGTGAATACAATAAGAATTATATTCATACTTTGGCTCTTTAGGTATGCCAACGTTTCATCAGAAACCAATGACGTGCTTTTTAATCCTTTAAATATGGCAAAATAAATGATGGCAGTAAATGCAATACCGCACCATATTGCGCCTAAATATTTAAACTTTTTTTCGTAATCAAAAGTGAATAATAATCGGGATAAATACATGACCACCGATCCGCACACCAAAGCAATGACGACTGAGCTGAAAATTGCCGAAAGAATAATCAGCGCTCTTGTTGAATTAATATAGTCGGAAAGATTAGTAGAGGTGGCATTCGGGTCATTATACATAACAAACAAGCCCACCACAACCGCAGCGCCTAAAAGTTCAAACACTAACGATACGGTGGTTGAGGTAGGAAATCCCAAAGAATTAAACACATCCAAGATGATCACATCGGCAATCAAGACCGCCAGAAATAAGATCATCACATCGTGAAAGTGGAACATATTAGGGTGAAAGACGCCGCTTTTTGCAATCTCCATCATGCCGCTGCCAAAAAAGGTACCTATCAAA
>WQWP01000152.1 GCA_009787485.1 Lentimicrobiaceae bacterium
GTTTCACAACTTCCCAGCGATATGGCTTACGATTATACAACCAATGTAATGTATGGTATTAACAGAGTGGAATTAACGTCATATTTAGTTAAGATAAATATGCAAACCGGCGCCATGACCACAGTAGGCTCAACAGATAAAAGGCTTTACACGTTGGCTTGCAGCCCTGAGGGTGTTTTATTTGCGATTGACGGAAGCGGCAATTTGTGTACCATTAACAAAACAACCGCTGCTGCAACGGTAGTGGGCGCAACCGGAGTATCGGTGCATTACATCCAAACCATGTCGTTCGACCCCAACACAGGACGATTATTTTGGGCAATGTGCAACACCTCCGATGAAGGCAAGCTCATGGAACTTCACCCAACTACAGGAATTGCATTTGACAGAGGCGCTATTGCCGGCAATGCAGAGCTTATCGGCTTGTTTACCAAACCGGTAATAATAATAGAAGAATTTACAGTAACCCTTCAAGCCGACCCTGTTGACGGCGGCACGCTCATCGGAGAAGGAACTTATCTCGAAAACGAATTGGTAACCATTACTGCCGAGCCTCACACAAACTATGAATTTGTAGCATGGATGCAAGGTACGGATACGGTTTCCAAAAACATGCAACATACCTTCAACATGCCGGCGGAAAACGTAACCTTTACAGCCATCTTTAAACTCAAAAACAGCATTGATAATCATGAACTATCAAATATCAAAGTATATAGCCATTTAAATAATATTCATATTGTAAATGAAGAAAACATCTTAAGCTCTGTGCAAGTATTTGATATGTTGGGTAGTGTAATCTACAGTAACAAAATTAACAGCTCTACTGTATTCAGCCTAAACGTTGCCACCGGAAGTTATTTGGTAAGATTAATTTCGGAAGATGGGAATGTTTCTGTTACAAAAGTGTATATAACAAGATAGTTTGGAGTTAATAATTATTTGGGGAGGCTGTCTTAGAAGTTGAGGTAGCCTCTTTTTTTGTTTTTGCGTTACCGATTTGGATGACGCAATGCCAAAGTCCGAAGGACTAAATATGAATAACCCCCAATGAAGCGCAGCGATTGGGGGTAGAGGAAAGCGCGCAGGAAACCCACAACCCGAAGGGTTGAACTGAATATCTACGTAAAGTAACGTGCATCCGCTTCCATACCATTTTCTTTCCATAGACACATTAATTCATTATGTGTATTTTCTTTTTGGTGATGTTTTTGTTGATTTTTAATGTAATTGATTAACACTTCTTTATCTTTGTACGAATAAGTGAATGCAGCATAACCTTCGCTCCAACCTTGAAAAAAAGGAAAATCAGAAGAGTGCTTTAACCAAAGAGAGGTAGCAACCTTGATGCTTTTTACAAAATCGGCTAAAGCAAAACTTGAATGCAGGTCGCATAGGATATGAATATGGTCTTCTATTCCGTTTACGCGATACAGTTTCCCTTTTTTATTCTTAATGATGCCCCAAATGTATTTATACAGGGAAGAAACATTTTCTTGAGCAATGGATGGTTCACTTCGTTTTGTTCGCAAGACAATGTGGTAGAGAGTTTGAGTATAAGCCATGAGTATGAGTTTTTGTGAGAGTTGCAAAGATAATAGTTTTGTTATATTCAACCCTTCGGGTTGTGGTTTTCTCACGCATTTTTTCCTACCCCCAATCGCTGCGCTTCATTGGGGGTTATTCATATTTAGTCCTTCGGACTTTGGCATTGCGTTAATCAAATAAAAATTATGCAAAGTTTACCAACGGCTCAAGATGAATCGTTACATAAGTTCCACTTCCATACTTTTCTTTAAGCTTTAACTCAATTTCGGTAATACGATCGTGGGTTTCCACTAAGGTTTTGTTGCCGTCCATTCTAATATGAAACTCAATGGCGTAATAATTTCCGATTTTCCTTGTCCGCAAATTGTGAAGTTGATATACATCTTTAAACTGAGATACAATTTCTTCAATCTCTTTTTGTGTTTCTTCCGGAAGCGCGCGCTCCAACAATTCATCCAAGCATGGCTTTATCAATTTAAAAGACATTTTAATGATAAAGAAACTGACCACCAATGCTGCTAACGGGTCGAGGATTACCCACTTGTTACCTAAGAAGATAGCGCCGCCAATTCCTATTGCCGTTCCGATGGAAGAGAGCGCGTCGCTTCTGTGGTGCCACGCATTGGCTACCAACGCGGGAGAATTAAGTTTTTTCCCTTTTATAATGGTGTAACGGTAGAGAATTTCTTTGGATACAATAGTGGCTAAAGCTGCGAATAATGCAACAACACTTGGCTTCGGCAGCACGTCGCCTTGTATAACGGCGTAAATGCTTTTTCCTCCACTCCAGGCAATGCCCAAACCTACGCCCAGCAAAACGATTCCGATAATTAAAGTAGCTAATGTTTCAAATTTGCCGTGCCCGTAAGCATGCTTCTCATCTTTCGGTTTTTGAGAGGTCCTTACAAAAGCAATAATCACAATATCCGTAATAAAATCTGACAGTGAATGCACAGCATCCGCTATCATGGCCGCGCTTCGACCGAAAATTCCTGCGGGGAATTTAACGAGAATTAAGAGCAAGCTAACTATGCTGCCGATGATGGTTACTTTGTAGATTTGGTGTTCTCGTTGTTTTTCGGGGGTGGGGGTGTTCATAATTTTATAGCATTTAGCACACAGATAGCGCAGATAGATCCAACAGTTTTTAAAGTTTCACAAATCTGCCTGCGAGCAACGGCGCGAAAATATGCAAATTACTCATAAACCCAAATTGCGTATTAGAGTTTTTTTATTCTCTTGTTCTATTGTTTGAGATTCCTCGCTACGCTACCGATGACGAGTTTTCACAATTCTTTAATTTACAATGATCTATCATGTAACGAGCGAGCGCTGAAAGCGCGATTGTATGTCAGCCCATGGCAACGCCATGGGTTAAAGAGATGCCCGAATGTAAACCTGCGCCCTGAAAGGGCAATATATTTATTTTCAACAATATGCTGCCCTTTCAGGGCGCAAATGTGTCGTGCGCATTTCCTACCCATGGCGTTGCCATGGGCTGACATACAATCGCGCTTTCAGCGCTCGCTCGCTCGTTACATGATAGATCATTGTAAATTAAAGAATTGTGAAAACTCGTCATCGGTAGCGTAGCGAGGAATCTCAAACAAGTGAGGAATCTCTAAACACAAATTAAGAGACTTACTCTAATGCGTAATTTGGGATAAAACGTCATAAATTTTACATGCCAAAACAAAAACAGTCGCCCTGAACAGAGGCGACTGTGAATTTTTTGTTGAAAGAACAATTATTTTCCACCAAATTTATATCTCACACTGATGGCAACGGCGCTTGCCCACAAACCGTGATAGTAATAGGCAACGCCAATTTTATCATAAGGAGGAGGGTTAAGGGGAAAGGGGGAGCCGATATAGCCGTCACTGGAGTCATAAGTTCTATAGAATTTCGGACCAATTACCGGCCGGTATTCAAAAGCAAGCTGCAGAGGGAATTTAAAATTCCATTCCAAGCCAATCATTCCGGCAATGCCTACAAAAGTGCCACGGCCCAAATGGTGAGGGAGGGGCCAAGGATCGTACATATAAGGAGGATAAGACCAGTGATAGACATAATTTCTTCTCCACCACTCAAAACCTACTCCCAGCCCAACTCCCGGATATAAATTCAGATTACCTGCATTCGCAGATACAAGTGGGATGATCCAGTTGAAGGTTGCGGTACCTTGAATGCCCCACAAACCCCAGCCGATTACATCGACATCGGTTTGAATCATGTTTTTTTCACCGATTTGATGCTGATAAGAAGGACCGAAACTCCAGCCTAAACGTCCTCCAACGGCTCTTGGTTGCGCCATTGAAACTGTGCAGGTTGCAATCAAAAAAATTACTAATAATGATAATTTCTTCATAATGATTTTGTTTAAAATCCCAATAATCCTGATAAATCCGCGTCATCCGCGTGTTTTTTTTATTTATTCACTTGAAACGTAGTATCCCCGGTCTTCAAAAACTTAACAATTTGATTAGCCGATGCCAATCCCGCATTAACATTAGCCTCGCCGGTTTCAGCGCCCATTTTCTTTGGCGTAGCAAACACGCGCAAACCAAATTTCTCTACCAATTCGGCATGATTGGCAGCAGCAATATCGGAAGCATATTTCAAATCGGCTCTTTCTTCCATTACTTTTACCAATTCTTCTTCATTGATCACCTCTTTGCGGGCAGTGTTAATTACGGTGCCACCTTTCGGCATCTTGGACAACAAATCGTAACCAATTGATTTTTTGGTTTTTTCGTTTGCAGGAATATGTAAAGATATATACTGACATTTTGCATACAGGTCTTCAACAGTGTTGCAAACGGTAATACCTTCTGCTCCCATAACTTTTGCATCTACAAACGGATCGTATGCGTAAACGTTCATTCCGAAGCCTTTAGCGATTTTAGCTACCAACTTGCCTATGTTTCCATACGCGTGAATGCCCACGTTTTTGCCGAGAAGCTCACTTCCGGTGCCGGGGTTAAATTGGTTGCGCGCCATAAATACCATCATGCCCAGCGCCAATTCGGCTACGGCATTCGAGTTTTGACCGGGCGTATTCATTGCCACGATATTTTTTGCGGTGCATGCGGGCAGATCCAGGTTGTCGTATCCGGCGCCGGCACGTACTACAATTTTAAGGTTTTTAGCATGATCCACAACCTCTTTGGTAACTTGGTCGGAGCGAACAATCAGCGCATCTGCATCTGCAACGGCTGCATAGAACTCGTTTACATCGGTGTACTTTTCTAATAATGCCATTTCAAAGCCGGCATTTTCAACAATTTGTTTAATACCTTCTACGGCAACTTTGGCAAAAGGTTTTTCTGTAGCAACTAATACTTTCATAAAAATAA
>WQWP01000153.1 GCA_009787485.1 Lentimicrobiaceae bacterium
AAAAAATCAAATCTATGGATCTTAACAAATTAATTGCTGAGTTAGAGGAGAAAAACCCCGCTCAACCTTTGTACATTCAGGCTGCAAAAGAAGTACTCGAAACGATTGTTGATTTCGTAAACGAAAACCCAAAGTACGATAAATATTCTATCGTAGAAAGAATTTTGGAACCCGAAAGAATTATTCAGTTCAAAGTTACCTGGGTAGATGACAGTGGAAAAATTCACGTGAATCGCGCTTTCCGCGTACAACACAACATGGCTATTGGACCTTACAAAGGGGGATGCCGTTTCCACAAAAGTGTGAACCAGGACTCAATGAAATTCTTAGCTTTTGAACAAACATTTAAAAATTCATTAACTACACTTCCTATGGGCGGTGGTAAAGGTGGTTCCGATTTCGACCCAACCGGAAAATCGGAAGGCGAAATGATGCGATTCTGCCAAGCGTTTATGACCGAACTTCAAAAATATCTCGGACCTGAAACCGACGTTCCTGCCGGCGATATCGGCGTAAGCGGTCGCGAAGTAGGCTGGATGTACGGACAATACAAGAGAATTAACGACAAACACGTTGGTGTGCTTACCGGAAAAGGATTGAACTTTGGTGGTTCGCTTATCCGTCCGGAGGCTACCGGTTTTGGCGCTATCTATTTCTTGGAAGGTATGTTGGCAGCGAGGAAAGACACTATGCAAGGCAAAAGAGTTGCATTGTCCGGATTCGGAAATGTTACCTGGGGCGCTGCGCTGAAATTAGAAGAATTAGGCGCAAAAGTAGTGGCAATCTCTGGCCCAGACGGTTACATTCATGACGAAGATGGTATTACCGGCGAAAAAGTGGTTTATTTAACCGAATTGCTGGGTACCCGCAACAATGTGGTAGCTCCTTATGCAACAAAATATCCAAACGCAAAATTCTACCCGGGTAAAAAATCATGGGAAGTAGCTGTGGACGTTGCCATTCCTTGCGCTATCCAAAATGAATTGAATAAAGAAGATGCTGAAAAATTGGCAGCCAACGGATGTCAGTATGTTGTGGAAGCTTCTAATATGGGCTGTACCGCAGACGCTATCCACGTATTGCAAGCCAAGAAAATTTCTTACGCACCTGGCAAAGCTGCCAACGCAGGTGGTGTTGCTACTTCCGGATTGGAAATGACGCAAAACTCTATGAAATTATCATGGCCCCGCGAAGAAGTGGATGAAAAACTGAAGGCGATTATGAGAAACATTCACAATAATTGCGTAAAATATGGAACTGAAAAAGACGGTTACATCAACTACGTAAAAGGCGCCAACATTGCCGGCTTCATCAAAGTTGCCGATGCGATGATTGACCAAGGTGTAATCTAATATTTTTGACTTTATGGTTGTGTGAACCATTTAGTATATTTCTGTGTGTGAAAAGGCTCCTCGTTTGGGGAGCTTTCCTTTTTATATGACCTCAAACATCGTAAATTCGTGTATTTTCGCGAACGAATTTTTAACACAAAAAAATATATGAAACAAGCAGATTATGTTTTCGAAACCAGTTGGGAAATTTGCAACAAAGTGGGCGGTATTTATACGGTTTTGTCCACAAAAGCTTTTACGGCTGTTCACAACTACGGAAACAATTATATATGTATAGGGCCGGAATTATCGAAAGAGGATAATTCCGATTTTATTGAAGACCTTTCTCTTTTTAAGAACTGGCGGGAGCTTGCGCAAAGTGAAGGACTGCGTATTCGCACGGGACGCTGGAATATTAGCGGTAGCCCGATTGTGGTTTTGGTGGATTTTACGCCTTTTTTTGAAAAAAAGAACGAAATTCTTACTCAATTTTGGTTAGCCTATAAATTGGATTCTATATCGGGACAGTGGGACTACGTTGAGCCCGCCCTCTTCGGCTATGCCGCCGCGCGGGTGATAGAGAGTTTCTACAACTTCCACTGTTCTGCCGCAGATAAGATTATTGCACATTTTCACGAATGGATGACCGGCACGGGAATTTTACATCTGGAAGACAACGTGCCGCAAATTGCCACCGTCTTCACTACGCACGCTACGGTGCTCGGGCGCTGCATTGCCGGAAACAGATTGCCGCTGTATGGAATGATGGAAAGTTACAACGCTCAGGAATTTGCGCAACGGTTTGGCGTGCAGTCGAAATACTCTTTAGAGCATCTCTCTGCAAAATTCGCCGATGGTTTTACCACCGTGAGTCAAATTACCAACCGCGAGTGTGCCGCATTTTTGGAAAAACCTGCCGATGTGATCACAATTAACGGATTTGAAAACAATTTTGTGCCGCAAGGAGAAGAATTTATAGAAAAAAGGGCTATCGCAAGAAAAAAATTAATTGAAGTTACCGAAGCGCTCACCGGACAAGAAATAGCAGAAAATACACTGTTTGTGATTAACAGCGGTCGCTATGAGTTTAGGAATAAAGGAATTGATCTTTATATTGATGGATTGGCAAAATTAAAAGACCAACAAACCGACCGTCCGATTGTGGCATATATTGCAGTTCCGGCCGGCACCAGCGGACAACGGCATGATTTAATGGAAAAAATGTCCCGACAACCGGCACTATACGATTATTGCACCCACCCTTTACACGACCCCGACCACGACCCCATCATCAACCATCTGAAAAAAAGAAACTTAGACAACTCCCCAAACACACGAGTAAAAGTCATATTTGTCCCCGTTTATTTAGATGGAAAAGACGGCATTTTCAACCTTCCTTACTATGATTTTTTAATAGGATTCGACTTGTCCATTTTCCCATCTTATTATGAGCCTTGGGGTTATACACCCTTAGAAAGTATCGCTTTTGGTATTCCGACCATTACCACCACATTAGCCGGATTCGGCGCATGGGTATTAGATAATTTCGGTACTCAAAAAAGCGCATGGGTCATTCAGCGCACCGACGATAATGACGAGGAAGTGAGCCTGCATATCGCCGATGCCATCTATTATTACGCCACTTTGGATGCGAAAGAGAAAAAGAAGCATGATGAGTTGGCTACTGAAATTGCGCAAAAAGCACTATGGGATCATTTATTTGACAACTACTTGAGAACTTATGAGATTGCATTGGATAAGAGCGATTTGCGTTTCGATAAATACAAACACAAGGTATCCAAAATGGGGATGCAGGTGGATAAAATTAGAAAGACCGAGCCTCAATGGTCGCATGTTACAGTAAAAACCAAACTTCCGGAGCATTTAAAAAAGTTGGAAACATTGGCGCATAACTTATGGTGGAGTTGGAATTACGAAGCGCGCGAACTGTTTGAGGAAATTGCAGGAGATGAAATGTGGAAGCAATTCCACGAAAATCCTACGCATATTTTACAAATATTGCCATTACCCCGTATCAAAGAATTTAGCCAAAATGCACACTATATCAAAAAATTAAATAAAGTATTTGAAGATTTTCAATCGTATATGCATGTTAAAAAAACAGCAGATCAAGCTAAAATTGCTTACTTCAGCATGGAATACGGCATCAGCAATGAATTGAAAATCTTTTCCGGCGGGTTGGGCGTGTTAGCCGGTGATTATCTGAAAGAAGCCAGCGATTGCAACGTGAATATGATTGGCGTAGGGCTTTTGTATCGTTACGGCTACTTTACGCAGCAAATATCGCCATTGGGCAACCAACTCTCGCTTTATCCGAGCCAAAGTTTTTCAAAATTGCCCATTACGCCGATTAAAGATGAGGCGGGCGAGTTTAAAACCATCTCTATTGCGTTGCCCGGGCGCACTATGTACGCACGCATTTGGCGCGTGGAGGTAGGGCGCATTCCGTTGTATTTGTTAGATACCGACTTTGACCTCAACCAGCCTCAGGACAGGAACGTAACGCATACATTGTACGGAGGAGATGCCGAAAACAGATTGAAACAAGAGCTCCTGCTGGGCGTTGGCGGAATTAGAATGTTAAATGTATTGGGAGAAAATCCTGAGTTATATCATCTTAATGAAGGACACGCCGCTTTCTTAACTTTGGAGCGCATTCACAATTACATGCAAATTCAAAATATGGTGTTTCCGGCGGCTGTGGAGTTGGTGCGCGCTTCGTCGCTTTACACTACGCACACGCCGGTTCCCGCAGGGCACGATGCTTTCAGCGAAGACCTGATGCGTATCTATTTTGCCAATTATCCGTCGCGCTTCAACATTTCCTGGGAAGCTTTTATGGCATTGGGAAGAAAACATATTGATTATGTGAATGATAAGTTTTCGATGAGTATTCTCGGATGTAAATTGGCGCAGGAAGTAAACGGCGTAAGTAAAATTCACGGGCGGGTTTCGCGTGAAATGTTTTTGGATTTGTACGATGGACATTTTGCCAATGAATTGCACATTGGTTATGTTACCAATGGGGTGCACTATCCTACCTGGGCGCACAAAAAATGGCAACATTTTCACAAAGAAATTTTGGGCAACAGTTTTTTGGGTAACCAATCAAATCCGGAAATATGGAAAAAAATTGAAAAAGCCGATCCCGACAAACTTTGGAGCATTAAAAACGAACTTCGTGCCGAGTTGTTAGATGAAGTAAAACTGTTGCTCGAAAAACAAATGATGGCGCGATATGAATCGCCGGAGTTAATTGTAAAAACTTTAAAATCAATTAAAAACGAAACACTTACGATTGGTTTTGCGCGCCGTTTTGCGACTTACAAGCGCGCCCATTTGTTGTTTACGAATAAAGAGCGATTGGCGCAAATTGTAAACCATCCCGAGCATCCGGTGCAGTTTTTATTTGCAGGGAAAGCGCA
>WQWP01000154.1 GCA_009787485.1 Lentimicrobiaceae bacterium
AAAACAGGTAGAGACAAATACTATAAAATAACCATCAAGGAAAAATCAACACAGAATAAATGAAAAAACTGCCGAAAGGTTTTTAGCTTGCGGCAGTTTTTAGATCATTTACTGAATATCCCACAATAGATATTGGCAAATTCTTTCGTGAATTTATTAATCATCTGTGAATAAGATTTTTGAAATTCTTCATTTCGTTCTCTTGCTTTGTGTCCCAATGGTTCTATGATCTGCATAAGGCGGCGATGTTACAATTAAATCCACAGAGTTATCGGGAATTTTCTTTAATTCTATCCGGCAATCTCCCAAAAATAAATCCGTTTTTAATTCCATTTTTATTAAAAATTACTCTGCAAATAAACATGAATTTTTCTCAACCACCTCCGGTTGAATAAATTTTTTTAGAGAAAAGCTACAACTTATTAATTTCTTATTTTTGCACTCATTATTCAAATATAAAAATAATGTCATGAAAAAAGTTTTATTACCTATCCTGCTGATCATTATCCCGCAAATTTTGTTCTCGCAGATGTCAAAAAAAGAGCAAAGCGAAATGTTAACCAAAAATGTGAAAGAGATTAGAATGCAGGAACATATCGGAACTCCCTTCTATATGAGTTTTCGTGATGGCTCCAACCTTACGCACGAACAAGCTATTGAATACTCAAAAGGGCTTTGCGCTCAGGAAGATGTTGGTTTTATTCTTAAAAATGAGCACTCCGCAAAAGATGGCAAACAGCTTTACCGCTATGTGCAAACGATTGCCGGATACCCCGTTGAGTTTTCGGCATGGCATGTGCATGAAAAAAATGGAAAAGTAACCGCTTTAAACGGAGATATTGTGGATACTGACGGTTTTGAGGCCATCTTTACGCTATCGGAAGAGGAGGCGCTGCAAATTGCCCTCAACCATATCGGTGCAGCAATCTATATGTGGATGGAGGAAGGGGAAGAACAAAATATAAAAATGATGTTGGAAGATGAAACTGCAACTTATTATCCCTCAGGCGTAAAGATCATTACTCCCACGCAACCTGATATTAAAAAAAATAAACTGACAACAGCTTACAAATTTAATATCTATTCATTACAACCATTCGACAGAAAAATGGTTTATGTGGATGCGCAAACCGGTGAAATTCTTTTTGATTTGCCTCTAATTCATCATGATAACAGAGTGGAAGGTATAGCTCACACCCAATATAGTGGCATTCAACCTATTCAAACTACCCAACAAGGCGCACAATATATTTTGCAGGACCTTACGCGGGGAAACGGCATCAAAACATACAATCTTCAAAAAGGAACCAATTACGGTTCGGCGGCCAATTTCTTTGATGACGACAATATTTGGAATAACGTGAACGCTCAGAAGGATGAGTATGCCACCGATGCGCATTTTGCAACCATCTCTACTTACGATTATTTCTTTAATGTTCACAACAGAAACAGTATCAATGGCAATGGATATAACTTGCTTTCGTATGTACATTACAGTAATAATTATGTCAATGCCTTTTGGGATGGACAGCGAATGACTTATGGCGATGGCAATCTAAGTGGAAATCCACCTACCACCCCGCTCACGACCATTGATATTTGCGGGCATGAAGTTTCACACGGACTAACTGAATTTACTGCAGGTTTAGTTTATGCCAAAGAACCCGGAGGATTAAATGAAGGATTTAGCGACATTTTTGGTACTGCTATTGAATTTTACGCCGTTCCTGAATATGCCAACTGGACTATGGGAGAGAAAATGGGATGGATTATCCGTTCTATGTCAAATCCGAAAGCATACGGTCAGCCCAATACTTATGGCGGATCTTATTGGGTAAATCAAGTAGGCTGTAGCCCAACACAGTCTAATGACTATTGCGGCGTACATACCAACAGCGGCGTACTAAACTACTGGTTCTACCTGATCAGTGAAGGAGGTTCAGGGGTGAATGATAAAGGTTATTCTTATCAGGTTCAAGGAATTGGCATTGAAAATGCAGAGCAAATTGCGTTTAAAACTTTGGTCGAATATTTAACCCCAAATTCACAATTTATTGATGCGTGTAATTATGCAATTATTGTTGCCGGCGAACTGTTTGGAGGCTGTACACCCGAAGTACAAGCTGTGGGAGATGCTTTTTATGCCGTGGGTGTCCTCACGCAACCTTTCGAAAGTGTTGCTACCGCTAATTTTAAAGCAGCGGAATCTATTTTTTGCTCAGTACCGGCACAGGTTGCTTTTATCAACAAAAGTATGAACGGAATCAGTTATTTATGGGATTTTGGCGACGGCACAACCTCTACGGAGACCAACCCTGTGCATACTTACGCTAATACAGGCAACTACACGGTTACCTTATCTGTAGATGGTGGCGAGTGCGGCAACGATGTGATCACAAAAGAACAGTATATAAAAATAGATCCATCTTATCTTTGCAACATCAAAATGCCGACGAATAGCACACCGTTGAATGTAGAAGGTTGTGCCGGCGTATTTTACAGTCCGGGATGGCCTAATAACTATCCCAATAATCTAAGTTCATCCGTACTTACGATTCGCGCCCCCGGCGCTACCGGCATTGTGCTAACGATAGAAGAGTTTGATATTGAACCCGGTAGCGGAAGCACCTGCAATTACGATTATGTGTGCTTCCATGACGGCAACTCCACAAGCGCTCCTAAAATTAACAATACAAATTATTGCAACACCACCGGAAACCCCGGAACGATTGAATCTACAGGAGAATATATTACCATTCGCTTTTATTCGGATGCTATGGTAAATCATTCGGGATTTAAAATTATTTTCCATTGTTTGGGAATGCCGACAGTGCCGAATGCCAACTTTTCAGCCAATATCACAACCTCTTGTATCGGCAATATTCAGTTCATAGATAATTCTACAAACCAACCTACGGAATGGCTATGGGATTTTGGAGACGGCGACACCGGTACCGAACAAAATCCTGCACATCAATATACGCAAAGCGGAACTTATACCGTAAGTTTAACGGCAACGAATGAGCATGGCTCCAACACGAACCAAAAAGAGGACTTTATCACTATTACAATACCGGAAACACCTGAAATAGAAGATATTTTGGGTTGTAATGACGATGAGTTTGAGATTATACTTGATTTAGAGGGCACCGCTTACTGGTATGAAAACATCACCGACGAAGAGCCGGTTTATATTGGAAATACATGGAATCATGCACCCATTGAAGAAGACATAACCTATTTCTTGCGTGAAGTGTTTGAGTTTCCCGGAAATGCTGAAGAATTTTGCATGTCGAATTTTGCTGAGGTTTTGATAATTTCTGAAATTTGTCTATCCATTCATCAAAATCAACTTGAAAATATTATGATTTTGCCCAACCCCTCCAACGGACTCTTTTACTTGAAAGGGCTAACAGAAGGAATTGATTATAAATATGTTGTAGTAGATATTTCAGGGAAAATGATCATAGATGACCAACCTCTTGTTTCTGAACTTATTGATTTGAGCTCCTATTCCAATGGAATCTATTTTATAAGAATTTCAACCTCCGAAAACGTAAGAACGTTTAAGTTAGTGAATATGAAATAATCTTGGGCGCTATGTATAATAACTTTTAATACGCACCGTTTTTACACTACAATTTAATCACCAATCTGTTATGAGTAAACAAAAACAAATCGAAAATACCGGAGAAATTTCTCCCAGCAAACAGCCGTTGCTTCGGAAAGCCAATTATATTTTGATAGGTGTGGGCATCCTTTTCTTGGTGTTAGGATACATCCTGTTATCGGGAGGCGGATCCGATGATCCGGAAATTTTTAACCCCGAAATTTATAACAAACGTCGTTTGATAGTAGCGCCTGTGCTCATGCTCATTGGGCTAATCATCCCCATTGTGGCACTTATGTATCGCCCGAAGAAGTAGAAATGCAAAGCATCAGAAATATTGCGATTATTGCGCATGTGGACCACGGTAAAACCACCTTGGTGGACAGAATATTGCATCAAGCCAATCTGTTTAGAGCTAACCAACAGACGCAGGATTTGATTTTAGATAACAACGATTTAGAGCGCGAACGCGGCATCACCATTTTGTCTAAAAATGTTTCGGTACGTTATAACGATGTGAAAATTAATGTGATTGATACGCCCGGCCACAGCGATTTTGGCGGAGAGGTAGAGCGCGTACTCAACATGGCAGACGGCGTTTTGCTCGTGGTAGATGCATTTGAAGGTCCGATGCCTCAAACACGCTTCGTTACCCAAAAAGCCATTGAGCTTGGATTAAAACCGATTGTGGTGATTAACAAGGTGGATAAACCCAATTGTAACCCCGATTTGGCGCAGGAAGCCGTTTTTGAGTTGATGTTCAATTTGGGCGCCAACGACGACCAGTTGGATTTTCCAACGGTTTTCGGCTCTGCAAAACAGGGCTGGATGGGTCCCGATTGGAAAAACCCTACGCAAGACATCAGCTACTTGTTGGAACAAATTATTACGCATATTCCTCAGCCTAAAGCAGAAGAAGGAAATTTGCAAATGATGATCTCTTCCCTGGATTATTCTTCTTATGTAGGCAGAATTGCCGTAGGGCGTTTGAAAAGAGGCACATTAGATTGGGGACAAAACGTGTCGTTGGTAAAACGAGACGGTACGGTCATTCGCTCAAAAATAAAAGAATTGTATGTGTTTGAAGGGTTAGGAAAAGAGAAAATGAAACAAACCGTGTATCCGGGTGAAATTTGCGCCGTGCTCGGTTTGGAGGA
>WQWP01000155.1 GCA_009787485.1 Lentimicrobiaceae bacterium
TCATGTAGAAAAAGCGTACGAGGATCTTATTGCCCAAACCGGAAAAGGAAATGATTTTTTAGGCTGGCTCAACCTCCCCGAAGAGGTTACGCCTGCTGCACTTGCCGAATTGAAACGCACGGCAGAGGAACTTGCCGCGCATTCGGAAGTTATTGTGGTAGTAGGTATTGGAGGCTCTTATCTGGGAGCGCGTGCCGTAATAGAAGCCTTGCAACATCCGTTTAAATCGTTGTTGCCGCATGAAAAAACGCCGTTGGTACTATTCGCCGGAAACAGCATGGGCGAAGATTATCATAAAGCGCTGATAGATGTGCTGAATATAAAAGATTATGCCGTAATTGTAATCTCCAAATCGGGAACGACCACCGAGCCGGCGATTGCATTCCGCATTTTGAAAGAGCATTGCGAGAAAAAATACGGCAAGGCAGCAGCGCAAAAACGCATTGTAGCCATCACGGATGAAAAAAGAGGTGCACTCAAAAAGCTATCCATAGAAGAAAACTATCAAACATTTGTCATTCCTGATGATGTGGGGGGGCGCTATTCCGTGCTTACTCCGGTGGGCTTGTTGCCGATTGCCTGCGCCGGTTTCGATATTGAAAAATTGCTCGCCGGTGCGAAGAGAATGAAAGACAATCTGTTTAATAATAAAACATTTAACGAAAATATCGCCCTACAATACGCCCTTAGTAGATACGTGCAGTATCAGGAAGGCAAAAAGTTAGAGCTCGTTGTGGCGTATGAGCCTCAGTTGTTTTTCTTTATCGAATGGTTTAAGCAACTTTTCGGCGAAAGCGAAGGCAAGGAGGGTAAGGGCATTTTTCCGGCAGGCGCCGTTTTCTCTACCGATTTACATTCGTTAGGGCAGTACATACAGGAAGGAGAGCGCCATCTGTTTGAAACCGTTTTATCGGTTGAAAAAGTAGCTTCTCATTTGCCGATTCCGTTCGATGCCAACGATTTGGATGGGTTAAATTATTTGCAACAAAAAACCATTCACGAAATAAACCTTACGGCAGAAGAAGGCACGCGGTTGGCGCATCTTTCCGGAAACGTTCCGAATATACGCATTGTCATTCCGGAAATTTCGGAAGAAACCTTAGGCGAACTGATTTACTTCTTCGAATTTAGCTGTGCGCTAGGTGGGTATTTGCTGAGGGTTAATCCTTTTGACCAGCCGGGGGTGGAGGCTTATAAAATGAATATGTTTCGGTTGCTGGGGAAGAAAATATCGTAAAGTCTATTAATACTATCAATAAATTATAAATAGCAGATTAATTATTCTATTTCAAACTCTTCAATAGCAACTCCCCCGTTCCAATCCTGTAGCCTTCCGATTTGAATACGAGCTTTCCTTCTCTATTCACAATAAACACCAATGGGTATTCTTCTCTAAATTCCTGATTTGTGGTGGTTAATATGTAATTCATAAACATTGTTTCATAGTCAATGCGAAAAATAGAGTTTGCAGGTAAGTTCCAACGTTTCGGATTGAAATCGGCGGTGTTTTTTTCATCGGAAATCATGAATAAAATATTGCCTTTCCATTTTTCAAACTCATTTTTTAATGATGCGATGTCGTTGAATAGGTGGCGAGTAGGCTCACGTGTAGGATCAATGAAGCAAAGTATTAACTCTTTATCTTGCATCAAATCGATAAGTGAAAGGGTGTGTCCTTTATCCGGATATGGAGTGTGAACGTCAATTTCGCCATACGTTTTACTTCGAGGAGCGAGTTCACGCAGCGTAATGGTTTTGTTTTCCGTTTCTCCTGGTTTAATGTTAAAAAACTCTAATTTTGAGAGCGTTTCTCCATCGCTGTAACGATTTCCGGTAGAGAGCATGTAGTAGCCGGTGGCTAACTCTAATGTGGCAGGGAAATTTGCTATTCGCGAATCATCTCTATAATCAAATGTTACGAAATCGCCATCTGTGAATTTTGCGAGGGTGTAGTGAGTCCAGTATTCCGGGTTTTTGGCGTCTTTGGGGAGATCTAGTACTAATTTTCCATATAAACTACCCCGTCCGGCTTCGCCGTCCACCCCTTCAAAATTTGAAGGGGATATTTTCCCTTCTCCTTTCTCCTTTTCTCCCTTTCTCCATTCTTCCTTCTCCCACACAAATACTTCATTTGTAGCGCCATCTAAGTATGCAGGAATATCTAATGCGCGGCAGGCGGCCACGAAGAAGATGTTTTGCGAATGTGCATCTGTGAGTTTTAAATCGTAAACGCCTTTGGGAGAGATGGGGGCGCGGTAGTAATTATCATCGGGGCGCAAAGTGATGTGGGCATTTATCCAATCCATAAGCCGCTGAGGGGTTGCATCTTTTCCCAATTCTGTTTCTAAATTATCGCGTAAATAATGGCGCCATGCACGCAATCCTTCGTTTGCAATACGTGCCGGAAGAATCCCTTTTGTGTAAACCTCGAAAGGATATTTTTCAGGATTATATAATGTAATATGTTTCTGCAAAATATCGGCAGGGGCATCGCGTAAATCTTTATCGGAAAGTGTTTTTAAAAATTCATAAACATATAGTCCGGTCGTTTTTTCGCCGTTTTGTGCTATAAACTTCTTAATTTCTGCATAATTTCCTTCGCTTTTTTGAATAAAAAACCATACTTGTTCAGGAGTAAGGTTTTCTGTTTTAATGGTTTTTGCTTCATCTTCTTTCATAAAAGTAGCCAAATAGGCATTGCGCAGCGAATCTTCGTATTGTAAACGTTTGTTATTGAGGTCGCGTTGCTCTTGTGGAGCTACTTTCTTTTTAGTCCCGGCGTCGGGCGGGAGAATCTCCAACCATTCTACATATTCTTTACCTGCCTCATTTTCAAGCGTTATGAGTAGCATGTCAATTTCCCGTACATCAAATTTACAATAGCCATACTTTCCGTTTTTTGAAGCCCACACGAGCAAATCGCCGTAACCCGTACTAAGAGTAGCAACACCGTTATTATCAGTTTGTACGGAAGCAAGTGTGTAATATTCTGCATAATTATAAAGTTTGAATTTTACAGTGGCATCTTTTACCGGTGTATCGTTTTCATCGGTTACGATAACCTTTATTTTTTTGGTATCTGCGTAATTAGCAAGCATATTGACCACCGAGTACAATTCGGTTTCCAAATTGCGTTCTCCCAAGTCTCCGGATTTTCCAAATACGTTGGTGTGCACCATCATGGCGCGTGTAGCGGGAATGGCAAACCAGCCCATATCCAGTTCGGGGTCTGGCTCGCAGGCGCCCAAAAAGTGCCATTTGCCATCCACCCACACTTCTACCCAGGCGTGGTTGCTGTCGGTGTGTGCCCAGCGCGGCGTATAGACTTGGCGTGCCGGAATGCCCATGGCGCGCATGGCGGCAACCGTTAAGGTGGACTCTTCGCCGCAGCGCCCAAAACCGGTACGAATGGTAGCCAACGGCGCCGAAGTTCTCCTATCGGAAGGGCGATAAGTTACCTTTTCGTGACACCAGTGGTTAATTTCCAATGCAGCATCGTACATGCTCATATCTTTAATCCTGTCTTTCAGTTCGTTAAAAATTACCATCCGTGCGGTATCCAAATCCTCATTATTTACACGATACACCAATACAAAATGGCGGAATATATCTTCGGGAACAGTTGTACCCCAAGGCATTTCATCTTGCACTTTAAATGCGTAACGTACATGATTTAAGAAGAATGTGCCATCGTAATCGGCTAAATCGCTCAGCGGCATGTAGGCATACAAAAATTGCAGGGCTTCTTTTTCTTTGAGGGTTAGACTTTTGTCGTTAAAAATGGAGAATAGCTCTGTGGTGCGAGTTTTCGCTAAATCTTTTCGTGCTTCAAAATCGGTTTGTACGACTAAGCGGTAGGGTTTGTCGGTTAGAAAGTGGTTTTTTTTGCTGCAAGAGAGAAGAAGAAAGGCGATAGCTGCTAAAAAAAACAAGCGGTTTATGATGGGATTGATTTGTTTCATTTGAAATTATTTTGGGGAGGCGAAAGTAGGATATTTTTGGAATTAAAAAAACATTCGGAACATTATAAAATGTGATATTTTGCGCATGTTTATGGGTTGTATGCTATAGCCGTACAACGCATTAGGAGAGAGAAATAAGGGAAGTTTCTACAAAAATCCCGAATTGATAATGTTTTTTGAAAAATAGTTGATTGGGAGTTAAAAAAGAAGTATTTTTGCCAAAAATTAAATTAAAATTCTATTATGGCATGGCAATACAGAAAAAGAGTTCAAATAGCACCGGGCATTCGTATGAATAATCTTTAAAAAATAATAAAAACCAATATCTTTGTCCGTTACATTTACACACCAATTATTATGCCCGAAACTCAAAACATAGAATACAAATCCTCATGGCACGAAGACTACCTCAAATGGATCTGCGGCTTTGCCAATGCGCAAGGTGGACGAATTTATATCGGTAAGGACGATAAAGGTACAGTCGTTGGCGTGGAAGATTATAAAAGCCTGATAGAAGAACTTCCCAACAAAATTAAAAACTTAATGGGAATTGCCACCGAAGTAAATCTTTTGCAGGAAGATGATAAGTACTTTATCGAAATTATCGTACAACCCTATTCCGTGCCGATTTCACTTCGGGGTAGATATTACTACCGTAGCGGTAGCGTAAAACAGGAACTTACCGGAGCTGCTTTGAACGAGTTTTTGCTCAAACGCGCCGGTCATACTTGGGATGAGGTAATTGAAGAAGATGCCACTTTTGATGATATTGATGAGGCATCCA
>WQWP01000156.1 GCA_009787485.1 Lentimicrobiaceae bacterium
CACCATTTTACCATTTGGTCACTTGCAAAATCTTGTTGTGTTAAAGGTACATCCGACCTTTCTATTGATCTATAACTCATTATGTCCTCCTGTTATTTAATGTTATTAATTGCGTTTACTAATTCCTCAACGGTAAATGGCAGCCCTTGAATTTTGTTATATTGTTGATACTTAAAATCAGGGAGCGCCATTCTTAAGTAATTGGCAAATTGCCCTGAGTTTAATTCACAGACGAGAATCTTTTTGTAATTAGCAAAGATTTCGGCGGTATTTTCCGGCAACGGCATAATTTGCGCGAAGTGTGCATGTGCTACAGCGCCACCCGATCCGTTCACTTTTTTACAAGCCTCATAAACAGCGCCTTTTGTGCCGCCCCAGCTTACCACTAATGTATCGGCATCTACATTGCCATACACATTTTGTTTGGGCAAACGTTTGGCTAAGCGCATCACTTTATCATGGCGAAACTGTACCATTTTGGCGTGGTTCAATGGGTCGGTGGAAACCAATCCGTCCACATCGGTTTTTTCCAAGCCTCCTATGCGGTGGCGTAATCCTTCTGTTCCGGGAATTGCCCACTGGCGCACCAAAGTCTCCGGATCGCGACGGTAAGGTTTGAAATTCGGATCGTTAGGCTGTGCAAATGGTGGGTTAATCGGTGGTAAATCTGCCATTTTAGGAATGCGGAAAAGCTCGCTGCCTTGTCCGGTATTTCCATCAGTTAACAAAATTACCGGTGTCATATTTTCCATAGCTAATTTTGCGGCATAAAATGCTTTGTAGAAGCAATCGCTGGGTGAGGCTGCTGCAAGTACGATACAGGGCGCTTCGCCGTTTCTGCCGAATAAAGCAATGTTTAAGTCGGATTGTTCCGATTTGGTAGGCATCCCCGTAGAAGGACCAGCGCGTTGCACATCCACAATTACCAAAGGCAATTCCGTCATCACTGCCAACCCGATAGCTTCGGCTTTCAACGACAACCCTGGACCGGAGGTGGTAGTACATGCCATAGCGCCTGCGTATGCTGCGCCGATAGCGGAGCAGATTCCGGCAATCTCATCTTCCGCCTGGAACACTTGCGCGCCCAACGACTTATGTTTTGCCAATTCTATTAAAATTTCGGTTGCAGGGGTAATGGGGTATGAGCCTAAAAAGAGATTCCTTCCCGATTTTTCAGCAGCGGCGAGCAAGCCCCAAGCCGTAGCATCGTTGCCGGTAATGTTTCTATATCTTCCTTTTTCTAAATTTACATTTGAAATGTGAAATGTGGAATTAAAAGCCTCCATTGTTTCCGCGAAATTATAGCCGGCTTGCAATACTTTTTTGTTTACATCGGCGATTTGCTTTTTCCCCGGAAAACGTTTGTCCACCAATTTAAAAGGCGTATCCAACTCAAAGCTGAAAATGTAATACACTATGCCTAAGCAGAACATGTTTTTTGTTCTTTCGGCGCTTTTGTTGTCCAAACCATTGGCTAAAGCAGTTTCTTTAGCTAACGTGGTAATGTGCGGTGCAATGACGTTGTAAGAGCTCAAAGAGCCGTCGGTTAATGGGTTGGTAGCGTATCCTGCTTTTTCCAACGCTTTTTCGTCGTAGGCATCGCCATCGGTGATAATGGTAGCGCCTTTGTCCACCCATTTCAGATTGGCTTTTAAGGATGCCGGATTCATGGCAACCAGCACGTCGCACTTATCGCCGATAATGCGTGTTTCTTTGCCAATGTGCACTTGAAAGCCGGAGACGCCGGCAATGGTGTTGTGTGGGGCTCTGATTTCTGCGGGGTAATCCGGGAAAGTGGCAATATCGTTGCCTGCCAAGGCTGCGGCGTCCGAGAACAAAGTTCCCGTCATCTGCATGCCATCGCCGGAATCGCCTACAAATTTTACCACCACATTTTCTCTTTCTAAAATTTGTTTGCTCATACTTGATGTTAATTTATGATTTTTTAATGTAAAATGTTGACAATGTGAGGATATGATGCTTTTATTCTAAGAGGGTAATCAGGTCGCGAAAGTACAAATTTTTATGAATGGATGGGTTTGAAAAAAAATGATTTTTTTTAGCAAAAAAGTTAAATATTATTGCTACTTTCTATCCAAGTAATCTTAGCACATCTTTTGGCAATAGAACATTATTGCTTATCGTTTTACACTCTTTTGCAAACAATATTGGCACAATATTTTTGCCTTTTGTGAATGGCAATTTTCGTGCTTTCTCAATCAAAAGAGCTATTTGAGCGTCGCTATCAGACATTTTACCCCATTTACATTCACCTACCAAGATGGTCTTTTTATCCATTGATTGAGCCATAAGATCAAATTCTATCATTTCATTACGTGAAATATTTCCCCACCATCGGGTTGCCATGTTGTAGGTAACGCCGTTTATTGTATTT
The DNA here is from genome assembly GCA_009787485.1 of Lentimicrobiaceae bacterium. Classification (GTDB taxonomy): domain Bacteria; phylum Bacteroidota; class Bacteroidia; order Bacteroidales; family WCHB1-69; genus WRNX01. The sequence goes on from WQWP01000156.1 coordinate 2,396, forward strand.
CCACTCACCGCTTTGCGACACAGACACTCCCAGTGTCGGGAAACATAGTTGTTAAAGTTTTCTTTTATTTCATTTAAAACGATACTTGTTCGCCCCAATTCTATTAAAGAACGGTTTGGAATTACAAAACGATAATAAAAGTTCATGAAAGGATCTGCTATTTTATACAGACTTTTTTTACTGTTTTTTGGATTTTCTCCAAAGGGTGTTTCCCGTTCTATAAAACCCAGTTCAATTAACTTATCGAGCGGTCTTGAGAGTTGTGTAGCAGGTTTTTCTACCCTTGCTGCAATTTCCGATAAACGATTTGCCCCTGCGCCAATTACCGACAATAAAGTAGAAGCTTGTATAATATCACGCATATCATCAACAAGTAATCTGTAAGGTTCCTCATATAAAACTCCTTGCGAATTGATAATATGATAGACTATGGCTTCTTGTAGCGATTTATTCTTTTGCCTCAACTCCCAATATCGTGGAATGCCACCCCATATTGCATATTCTTCAACCGCCTGAATATCACTACAATTCATATATTCTGCGAGATATGATATACTTATCGGAGCAAGTTTTAGTATTTGATCCGCTCTGCCGTATAAAGGCTCTTTCGAATCAAGAATTAGTCCTTGCATCATGGTTTGCGATGATCCGCAAAGAATAAGATTAAATGTAACGGATTTTGAATCCATGATTTTCTGTATGATGGAAGGCAATTCCGGTGATTTTTTTACCATATAAGGAAATTCATCAAGGCAAAGCGTGAATTTTTCCGTCGTTCTTAAATTCAAAGTGTCAAACAATGTACTCCAGTCCGGATAAATTACCTTGTCGAAATTCTCTATTTTAGGCGCAATTTCTTTGGCAAGCAAACGAATTTGCTGTGTTTTTTCAGTTTGATCCGCTAAAAAGTAAATGTCGCTTGTTGTTAAAATCTTTTTGATTAGGGTTGATTTTCCTAATCGACGACGACCATAAACAACTATTAAAGAGATAGTTGTTTCGTTCATTACCTTTGTGAGCCTTTGCTGTTCTTCTACTCTGTTTACGAATTTCATGTGTTCAATAATTATGTTCGACAAAAATAATGTTTTTCAAACATAATTATTGCAATAGCTCATTTTTTTTGCAACTATTTGAATTTTAACCAAAACCTTATTCCTTCAAGCCCCCTTAGTACCACTTCACCAAATTAAACTCCATATCATGCCCTAACATCGGATTGGAAGGCTGAATCCGTATGCCGCACTTCCAACTCCCCGCATAATCAGGCTCTAAATCGCACTCATAATGAGCGATGCAGTTTTCCTGGCTCACAAATCGGAACTGCCATTTCGATAAGAGCTCATCGTGCCCGTTGGTTTGGATAAAGCAAATTTCTACTTTTACATCTTCAGGACTTAACGTGCCTAAGCGCAAATCAACGGACAGGGTTGCTTTCTCGCCCAAATAATAGGTTTTGTTGTTATCATCACCGAGGTTAACATTTACCGCTTCAATGTTTTCCCAATTGGCTAACACTTTCTCTTTCCAACGCAATAGTTTATAGAGATTTCTATCGTTTTCTTCGGTTAACATTTTGGTGCGATGGTCTAATTTATTGTAGAATTTACTGTAGTAATCTTCCAATTGGCGTTTCATGGTAAAGTGCGGAGAAATCTTGGCAAAGTTTTCTTTCATCATATTGATCCAGGTTTCCGGAACGCCTTCTTTGTTTTTTGTATAAAATGCGTTGATAATACTGTCTTCGATGGTGGCATAGAGCACGGTAGCATCTAACTGATCTTGCAGGTAATTGTCGTCGTAGGTAGGCTCTTCGCTGATTGCCCAGCCGCCTTTGGGGTCGTAGCCTTCTGCCCACCAACCATCTAACACGCTGAAATTGAGCACGCCGTTCATAATCGCTTTTTCGCCGCTTGTTCCGGAGGCTTCCAGCGGACGGGCAGGCGTGTTGAGCCAAACATCGCATCCGGAAACCAATTTCTTCGCTAAAATCATATCGTAATTTTCTAAAAATATGATTTTTCCTATGAATTGCGGCTCGCGCGAAAACTCAATAATAGTCTTAATTAAATCTTGTCCGGCTTTGTCGTTGGGATGCGCTTTCCCTGCAAATAAAAACTGCACCGGATGCTCGGGATGGTTTACAATTTGCGCCAATCGCTCTTTATTCGTAAACAACAAATGGGCGCGCTTGTAAGTCGCAAAACGGCGCGCAAAA
>WQWP01000157.1 GCA_009787485.1 Lentimicrobiaceae bacterium
ATTCAATGGAAAAACAAAAAACTGAAAAATAATCCAAAGCATCAGAATAATCCCACACAGCATTGCGGATAATGACGCATATTTATGTTTTTTGAAGATGAGGATAAGAGATGTAAAGTTTGTTACCCCATTAACCAACAGCAAAACAATTCCCGAAGGAATAAAATTTTGAAAAAAGATATTCTCAAACGGAAGTTTCTGTAAATAAGGGAGCAATAAGTCCATCTCCCACCACGTTTTTCCGGATGGATCAATAAACATCATCAGCGCACCCCAAAGCGCGCCAATTCCAATAAATAAAGCCCAAAAAATAGAAATAGAACGTAACGTTTTAATTTTGAACATAGTAGTTTTTTTTAATGAGCAAAAATACTTTTTTTACGTAGCGCCTCCTTTTTGTTAGCGAAAAAAATCTATATTCGCCGCTCGAAATTAACTATAATACGGTATATATGGCTTTAAACATTGACAATTCCAATTTTGACGCGCTTGTAGCAGGCGACCAATTAGTAGTAATAGATTTTTGGGCACAATGGTGCGGGCCATGCCGCGCGCTCACTCCCATCATCGAAGAGGTAGCTGCCGAATACGAAGGCAAAGCAGTTATCGGCAAATGCGATACGGATAGCAACAACGATATTGCCATGCAATTCGGCGTGCGCAACATCCCAATGCTGGTGTTCTTAAAAGGCGGAGAAGTAAAAGAGGTGCACGTAGGGCTTATTAAAAAACCGGACTTGACGGCAAAGATTGAAGCGTGGCTGTAAACTTGTTATAAACTAAATCAAATTAAATAGGCAAAATTAATTATTCACTTAAACCAAAAAAATTATGTTTAAAAATCATCCAAAAGGATTATTGGGGGCGGCGCTGTCGAACATGGGCGAACGCTTCGGCTTCTACATTATGATGGCAATTCTTGTGCTGTTTTTGTCGGCAAAATTCGGACTTTCCGGCACGCATGCAACAATCATTTATTCCGTCTTTTACTTTTGCATTTATGCATTTGCATTTATCGGAGGTTTAATCGCCGATAAAACAAGAAACTACAAAGGGACTATAATGATAGGTCTTATTCTTATGGCGATCGGCTATCTCATGATCTCAATTCCAACAGGAACGCCTGTACCGGCTGAAAAGTTTGTACTTTATTTGCTGATAACCTGTTTTGGATTATTTACCATTGCTTTCGGAAACGGCTTGTTTAAAGGAAACTTGCAAGCAGTAGTTGGACAAATGTATGACAATGAAAATTACAGACACATGCGCGACTCCGGTTTCCAATGGTTTTATATGTTTATCAATGTTGGTGCCGTTTTTTCCCCATTGGCTGCAGTAGGCATCAGAAATTGGTGGGTACAGAAACATGGATTTGTTTATAACTCAGACCTTCCGAGACTTTGCCACGAATATCTTACAAGTGGAGAAAGCATGCAGGGTTTTGAAAGTTTTCAAACATTAGCGGAAGCCTCAGGACAAGGTTCGCTCAATATTGCAGAATTTACAAACCAATACCTCAACGTTTTCAGCACAGGCTTCCATTACGCATTTGCGATAGCTATCGGAGCAATGTTGATTTCAATGGCTATTTACTTGTCTAACAGAAAAGGATTCCCCGATCCGGCTAAAAAAGAAAAAGCGGTAGGCGTACAAGCAGGTGAAATGACCCTTGCTGAAGTTCGTCAAAGAATTTATGCGCTTTTTGCAGTTTTCGCAGTGGTTATTTTCTTCTGGTTCTCATTCCATCAAAACGGAGTTACCCTCACATTCTTTGCACGTGACTATACCGATTTAAGCGCAATTAATATAGATTTAGGCTTCACAAAGATAGTAGGCGCCGAAATATTCCAATCCATTAATCCGCTCTTTGTTATATTGCTAACACCTTTAATTATTGCACTTTTCAGTTGGTTGCGCTCTAAAGGGATTGAGCCTTCAACGCCCAAGAAAATCGCCATCGGTATGTTTATTGCTGCCGCTGCTTTTGCTGTAATGTCTTTGGGCTCATTAGGTCTTCCTACATTTAATGAAGTAAAAGAAATGGGCGCTCTTGAGAATGCTGCGCGCGTAACGCCATGGCTATTAATTGGAACATATTTTATATTAACAGTTGCCGAGTTGTTTATATCGCCGCTTGGCATTTCATTTGTGTCCAAAGTTGCTCCACCAAAACTACAAGGTATGATGCAGGGATTGTGGCTTTGTGCTACTGCCATCGGAAACCAGTTGTTATTCATTGGCGCTATTTTCTACGAAAGTATTCCAATTTGGGCAACATGGGCAATATTTATTGCCGTATGTCTTATGTCAATGACGCTAATGCTTGTCATGTTGAAATGGTTGGAGAGAGTTTCTAAATAATCACTTTTAAATATTAATAAAAAAGGCTGCCCAAAATGAGCAGCCTTTTTAAATCAAATAAACCATGTTTAAAAATCACCCCAAAGGTCTCTTAGCCGCATCGCTTGCAAATATGGGCGAGCGCTTCGGTTTTTATGTTATGATCGCGATTTTGTTGCTGTTTTTAAACAACAAATTCGGATTCTCCGGCACACAGGGAGCCATCATTTACTCATCTTTTTATGCACTTATCTACGGGCTTTCGTTAGTAGGCGGTAAAATTGCCGACAAAACCAAAAAGTATAAACCTACGATTACCGTTGGACTTGTTTTGATGACTTTTGGCTATCTGCTGTTGGCATTACCAACGGAAACGCCGGTGCAAAATATGCCGCTTGTACTCACTTTCACTTGCTTTGGATTATTTACTATTGCATTTGGTAACGGATTGTTTAAAGGCAACTTGCAAGCAGTGGTAGGGCAGTTGTACGACGATCCGAAGTATGCCCACAAACGGGATTCGGGATTCCAACTTTTCTACATGTTTATTAATATCGGCGCCATGTTTTCACCTATAATCGCCGTATTGGTACGCAATTTGTGGGTACAAGCCCAAGGATTTACGTTTAATGCGGATTTGCCTCAGTTGAGCCATCGTTTTCTAAAAGGCTCTTTGGAAGCAGGCTCCGACGCTTTAGCTCGTTTTGAAAGTTTAGCATCATCACAATTAGACGTTGCTTCAGCCGATCCGGAAACCTTAACTGCCTTTGCCCATAAATACCTTAATGTGTTTACCACCGGCTATCACTATGCATTTGGAGTTGCTATTTTTGCCATGCTCATTTCATTGGTAATATTTTTGGTAAACAAGAAAAGATTGCCCGATCCGGCTGCAAAAAAAGCAGTGAAGTTAGAAGCCGGAATCACCGAAATGGATATAAAGGAGGTAAAACAACGTCTGTATGCCTTATTTGCTGTATTTGGTGTAGTGTTCTTCTTTTGGTTTTCGTTCCAGCAAAGTGGCGTGGTACTAACACTGTTTGCTAACGAATATACCCAAATGCTAAAAGTGAACCTCGGCTTTACAACGCTCGAAGGCGCTGAAGTATTTGGAACCTTTAACCCGCTGTTTGTAGTATTCTTAACGCCTGTTGTTATTGGACTTTTTGGTTGGCTAAGAGCAAGAGGAAAAGAGCCTTCAACTCCGAGAAAAATCGGTATTGGTATGGGTGTTGCCGCTTTGGCATTTTTGGTAATGGCTCTTGGCTCAATTGGTTTGCCGGATGCAACAGAAAGAGCAGCAATGGGCGGTTTGAGCGATGCTATGCGTGTAACTCCGTTCTTGTTAATAGGAACCTATTTTATTCTTACAATTGCAGAATTGATGATCAGCCCGCTTGGTATCTCGTTCGTGTCTAAAGTGTCGCCTCCGCAATATCAGGGTTTAATGCAAGGCTGCTGGCTCACTGCCGCAGGAGTTGGAAATTTCCTCCTGTTTTTCGGAGTAATGCTTTACCTGAACCTTCCGCTTTGGGCGGCATGGCTCGTATTTGTTGCAGCGCTCTCGCTTTCAATGACGGTCATGTTTTCTATGGTGAGATGGCTTGAAAGGGTAGCTAAATAAACAAATTAATCAAATAAATACAAATTAAAATTAATCTATGAGTACACAAAATTCATCAAACGACAACAAATTTGTTCCGCTTATTTCGGCGAGTACAAACATGAAAGAGTTTACGCTACGCGCGTTACTCATTGGCTTAGTTCTATCTGTGGTGCTGGGCGCAGCCAATGCGTATCTGGGTTTGAAGGCAGGTATGACCATAGCCGCAACCTATCCGGCAGCCGTTATCGGAATGGCTGTTTTGCGTTTCTTTAAAGGAACGCTCCTTGAAGAAAATTTCTCTCGTACAGTCGGTTCCATTGGAGAATCGGTGGCGGCAGGCGCTATTTTTACCCTCCCTGCGTTTTTCATTGCAGGAATATGGAATGGTCAAAATGGAGCACCTGAGTTTTTCTCAATGTCCACTTACATCACAGCTTCACTTATTCTGGTAGTGGGAGGTATATTGGGCGTATTGTTTGTGGCGTTGCTTCGTCGCGTTATGGTAGAAGATAAAGAACTGCCGTTCCCTGAAAGCGTTGCCGCAGTTGAAATTCACAAAGCCGGACAATCCGGAACAAGTGGCTCAAAATATCTTTTCATAGCAATGGCAGCCGGAGCTTTAGTAAAAATTGCAGGAGAGTTGAAACTTTTTGCAACAGG
>WQWP01000158.1 GCA_009787485.1 Lentimicrobiaceae bacterium
AATAGATTATATTCGTGGCACTGTGAACTTTAGATTGGGCGGTTGGCAAGGCTACCAAGCGCAAGATTTTGAGGCAATTGTAGATTTAGAATCGGTGCAGGAAATACAAGAAATCGGTGCAGGGTTTTTGCGGGATATACGTTCCTGGATTTTCTTCCCCACTTCCGTTACTTTTGAAATATCTGATGATAATGTGAATTTTGAGCCTTACGGCGTGTTTATTAACCCTCATCCTCACAATGATTACACGCCTATGATTGATGACTTTATGGTAAAGAAACCTGCCAAAGCTCGTTATATACGAGTAAAAGCGAAAAACTTCGGGGCGCTTCCCGAATGGCATCTCGGCGCCGGGTATCCTGCGTTTATTTTTATTGATGAGATTATTGTGAAATAGACAGCATTTTTTCCCACTTCCAAGCTGATTCCACCATATCTTTTAGCCCATATTTACAGTGCCAATGAAGCAGTTGCTCAGCACGCACACTATCGCTATAAATGGCAGGAATATCTCCTGCACGCCGCTCGCCGAGTATGTAGTTGAGTTTGATTCCCGTTATCTCCTCAAAAGCATGAATCATTTCCAGCACCGAAACACCGCTTCCGGAGCCCAGATTAAACACCTCGCAATTTGTGGCATTTCGTTTTTCAAGAATAAATTCTAAGGCTTTAATATGCGCATCGGCGATATCGGAAACATGCACATAATCGCGAATACATGAGCCGTCGCGAGTATTGTAATCGGTGCCAAAAACGGCCATCTGTTTCATTTTTCCGATACCCACCTGAGTGATAATGGGCATTAAATTGTTGGGCTTATCGGGCGATAATTCGCCGTTTAATCCGCTGCTATGGGCGCCAACAGGGTTGAAGTAACGCAAAATTACCGCATTAAATTGAGGATGAACGTGCGCAAAAAAACGAATCATCTCTTCCCCAATCTGTTTGGTATGTGCATACGGACAAAACGGTGCGCCCATCGGCGTATCTTCATTTACAGGCAAATTTGCTACTTCGCCGTAAATAGAGCAGGAAGAAGAAAAAATGAGATTCGGGATATTGTACTTCAAACAGACTTCCAGCACATTTTCCAACGACTGCAAGTTATTCCGGTAATACTCCAGCGGTTTTTCCACCGATTCGGGTACCGATTTATAGGCGGCAAAATGGATGATGCCGATAATATCTTTATGTTCTTCAAAAATTTGAAAGAAACCATCTTTATCGCAAATATTTTGTTGATAAAACGGCACGCGGATGCCGGTAATTTTCTCAATGCGATCAATGGTTTCGGGGGTAGAGCGCTCGCAGCTGTCTATACAAACCGGAGTAAATTTCCCTGTTTCAATCATTTCGATGATGGTGTGCGAACCGATGTAGCCGGTGCCGCCGGTGATGAGGACTTTCATATTGTTTGGTAAAATATTATTATGCGGCGAAAAAACAAAAAAATCTTTTAGCGTGCTAATGCCGTAGCATACATCTTCATCTGCTTCAACATGGAATTAAGCCCATTAGAACGTGTAGGCGAAAGATGCGCCCTCAACCCAATATCATCAATAAAATCCAATTTCGCCTCTAAAATCTCTTGCGGTGTTCGATCAGATAAAACTTTAATCAACAGGTTCACAATTCCTTTGGTAATAATGGCATCACTATCCGCAGTAAAAACTATTTTTCCGTCTTTAAAATCCGCATGCAGCCACACTTGCGATTGGCAGCCGGAAATGAGATATTGCGACGTTTTATATTGCGGGTCAATGAGCGGAAGTTCCTTTCCTAATTCTATGATATAGTTGTATTTGTCCATCCAATCGGTGAAATAGGAAAATTCTTCAATTAATTGTTGTTCGGCTTCTTGTATGGTCATATTTATAATATTAAAATGAAAAATGTGTGTTAAATTCTGTTAATTCAACGTTTATTATTTGATTGAGAAATTCCTCATTAAAAGGAGTTGACACACGAATATAATTATCAGTAAATCCGAAAATTGTTCCGTTTTTTACATCATCTTCAAATAAAACGGCTCTTTTTGTATGCAAATGTTTTTTATAAAATGCAATCTTCTTTTTTTCAGAGAGTTGTAATAAAACACTTGTTCGCTCTTTTTTTACACTATCCTTTACCTGAGGTTTCATTTCTGCTGCCGGTGTTTCCGGACGTTTTGAATATGAAAAGACATGCAAATAACTGACAGGCAAACTGTCTAAGAAGCGAACAGTTTCTTCAAAATCCGCTTCTGTTTCTGTTGGAAATCCCGAAATCAAATCTATAGCGATACACGCATGAGGCATTGCAGATTTTATTTGATGTACTTTTTCTGCAAAAAGCGCAGTTTTATAACGCCGTTTCATAGCCGCAAGCACTTGATCTGAGCCCGATTGCAGTGGAATATGAAAATGTGGCATCAACACGGTGGAGTTGGCTACCAGGTGAATAATCTCATCGGTTAACAAATTGGGCTCAATAGAAGAAATCCGCACGCGCTCAACCGGTTTTCGTATATTAATTTCGTTCAACAATTGGAAAAAAGTTTCCCCGTTTTTTCTCCCGAAATCGCCGGTATTTACACCGGTTAAAACGACCTCTTTGCAATTTAATCGGGCAATATTTTCGAGGTTAGTCATCACATTTTCAACAGTATCGCTTCGGCTTGCTCCCCGCGCACGCGCCACCGCACAATAGGAACAATGATAATCGCATCCGTCTTGAATTTTCAGGAAAGAGCGCGTTCGATCGTGAGAGGAGAAAGTGGAGAAAAATGAGTGGTTAGTGGTACTCATTGCCGTCAGTTTTAACTGACGGGATTTAAGGTGTAAGGTGTGAGGTGTGAGGTGTGAGTTTTGAGCTAAGAGGTATGGGATTAGGTTCATTTTATTCTCAGAACCAAACACTTTCGTAACCCCCGGAAGGTTTTCCACCAAACTTTTATCTCGTGCAGCAAAACAGCCGATGACTATAATTTCTGCATTCGGGTTTGCTCTATGAAATTGCGCGATTAAGCTACGCGCTTTTTTCTCCGCAATGCTCGTAACGGTGCAGGTATTTAAAATGTAATAATCAGGATGAGCGCTATTTTCAAAACCCAAATCTTGAAGTTCGCGAGCGATGTGGGAGGATTCGCTGTAGTTTAGTTTGCAACCTAAGGTGGTGATGCAGAAAGTTTTAGACATTCTTTAGCAGGTTTGATGGTTTAATGTTTTATTGTTCAGATTTTTAGGTAAAAACTGCGTGCAAAAATACAAAAACATTAAAGTAACAGGAGTTGCGGCTGCCCCTTTATTTGTAGCATAGTCCCGCAGGGACGTCACTTTATTAACCGTATGCAAGCGTAGCGCAGCTTACGGACAAGGCGATACAGGTATGCTAAAAAGCCTCGCATGGGGCGACACTATTGATACTGAAGTGTCGCCCCATGCGGGGCTATGATAGTATGCACGGGCTTCTGCTCCGTAGGTTACGCTTCGCTTTACCTACGGTTAATCGAGTGTTTTCCCTGCGGGAAATGCGTAGCCTCTGTTTCTTTGTATGACAAAAAAACTATTTTTGCAACCCAAAAACTTTAAACAAACCTAAGTCTATCAATCAAAAATTAAAATACCTCTATGAAAAATTTCAACCCCGCCAGCGCCATCCAAGACCTACACCAATTCGGCGAATTTGGAGACGTTAACCCCTCCGTTACCGATTCCGCAACCTATACTTTTTTAGAAGCCAGAACTATGACCGACACTTTTCTCGGCGAAACGGAAGGATGTTACTTATACTCACGCCATTGGAATCCGAGCAACAAATACTTGGCCGATGCCTTAGCCGCCATGGAAAACACGGAAGCCGCCTGGGTTACCGCCTCCGGAATGGCTGCTATTACGTGCACCATATTGCAAATTTGCAACTCAGGCGACCACATCGTTTCCAGCATTACCACTTATGGCGGCACGTTTGCCTTTTTTCAAAACTATCTGAAAAAATTCAATATTGAAGTTACTTTTGTCAATATTTCCGATTTAGATGCGGTAAAAAAGGCAATGCGCTCCAATACAAAAATGATCTATACGGAAACGATGACCAATCCGTTGCTTCAAATTTCCAATCTTCCTGAGTTGGCAAAAATTGCGCATGCAAATAATGCTAAATTGGTGTGCGATAATACATTTACCCCATTAATGGTAACCCCGAGCCATCACGGCGTAGATGTGGTGGTTTACAGTATGACCAAGTTCATTAACGGCAAAAACGACTGTGTGGCAGGCGCAATTTGTTCTACCGCAGAGTTTATCAACAGTTTGGCAGATGTAAACAGCGGCACCGCCATGTTGCTGGGTCCCGTGTTAGACCCGAAACTCTCTTCTTCCATTTTAAAGAACTTGCATACATTACATATCAGAATGATGCAGCACAGCAAAAACGCTATGTTTCTGGCAGAGCGTTTTAAAAAGTTAGGCATCAAATTTAATTATCCGGGTTTGGCTTGCCACCCCGACCATCACTTGTTAAAATCAATGCTGAATGAAGGATACGGATTTGGCGGCATGATTGCGATTGACATG
>WQWP01000159.1 GCA_009787485.1 Lentimicrobiaceae bacterium
TTCCGTAATTGTTTTTTTCTTCTGCACCTTATCTAATGCTATCACATCTTCCAAGTTTAAATCGGTGCGGGTTTTCAATAGGTGGGCGTAATTATCGTTGATAATTTCACCAAGAATAGTAACTCTTGTGCGGGTTTCATCTGAAATATCATAATCCGGCATGGGAAAAAAGCGGTCTCTTTGCTTGGTAAACATTTTCTTAATCCCGCTATTCGATTATGTAGATATTCATGTTCCCGTTTTGGAACGAATGTATCAAAAACGCCTAAATGGTTATGCACAAATAGGCTACAAGACTTTAGCAGCACACAGCCAGCCGGATAAAATCAACATGATTTACGATACGAACAGTTTTGTAACTGTGATGAAAAATGATTTTCTGGAAGCAAGAAAAGAGATATTGATTGTCAGCCCATTCATACGAAAAAAGCGAATAGATACCATTCTCGAATGGATGAAGGATCCTTTGCAGGCAAAAACTTCTATCACTGTTGTTACGCGTCCTGCGGAATCCTATAAAGAGTCGGAGCGGATGAAAGTATGTATAGAATATCTGCAAGGATATGTGAATGTGATAAAAAAAACTAACATTCATCAAAAGTTTATCATTGTTGATAATCGTATTGTTTGGTACGGAAGTATCAATCTACTAAGCTACGGGAGTGCGGAAGAAAGTATTATGCGACTTGAATCAAGGGAATTGGCAGCAGAATTGGTGGGATTGATGTTGAATGTTTGATAAAACTGTTCCGTCCAAATTTCATTCGCACTCACCCTGCTGTTTTTTTGTCACGTGTAGGGTAGTGTGCAAAAAAATGTACCGTTTGTTTTGAAAAAATGTACATTTTGTTTTAGAGATTATACATTAAATCTCACGTTTCATAGGCAAGAAAAAAGCGTAAAACACTTTTATTTTTTGGTTTTCCGATATAGTTCGGGAGTATTTTTTACATCATACGCAACATTTTTGTTAATAAATTCAGTCGCAAAATAGTATTTTATCATTTGAATTAGCAAGAACTATTTTTTTTCTCTGTTCTTTCAAATAGCAAACAGGCTCTCGTTTTCTACATTTTCACCCGCTTCTCCGTCTCCAAAATCTTATCCCGAATCTCTGCTGCCTCTAAAAACTCCAGATTTTTTACCGCAATATTCAATTGCTTGCGCAAAATTTTCAGATTTTTCTGCAACTGCTCTTTATTTAACATTTCAAATGGTTGTTCTTCAGCAGCTTTGGTTTCAATAGTATCATTAAAACGATATAAAATATTTTTGCCGATAGGCAATCTATCTTCATTTTTACGCACGGTTTGCGGAATGATATGGTGTTCGAGGTTGTATGCTGTTTGTTTATTCCTCCTTCTATTCGTTTCATCTATAGTGGCTTGCATGGATCTTGTAATTTTATTGGCATAAAAGATTACCCGGCCGTTTATGTGGCGCGCCGCTCTGCCCGAAGTTTGTGTTAATGAGCGCTCGTTGCGCAAAAATCCTTCTTTGTCGGCATCCATAATCGCTACCAAGGAGACTTCCGGCAAATCCAAGCCTTCGCGAAGCAAATTAACGCCTACCAACACATCAATGGAGCCGGAGCGCAAATCTTTGAGAATTTCGATGCGCTCTAATGTATCTACTTCAGAATGTATATATTGCGTTCTTATGCCGATACGAATTAAGTAGCTGCTCATCTCTTCTGCCATTTTTTTGGTTAAAGTGGTAACCAGCACGCGCTCGCCGCGTCCTACCGTTTTGTCAATTTCATCTAACAAATCATCTACCTGATTGTCGGCAGGGCGTACCTCAATAGGCGGGTCTAACAAGCCGGTGGGGCGCACAATCTGCTCAACCACAACACCATTCGACTTTTCCAGCTCGTAATTTGCCGGCGTAGCGCTCACGTAAATGGTTTGCCCGATGAGTTGTTCAAATTCGTGAAACTTTAAAGGGCGGTTGTCCATAGCGGCAGGCAATCGAAACCCGTACTCCACCAAGTTCATTTTGCGCGACCGGTCGCCGCCGTACATTGCCCCAATTTGAGGCACGGTAACATGGCTTTCATCCACCACCAAAATAAAATCATCCGGGAAAAAATCCAAAATGCAAAACGGGCGCTCGCCGGGGTTTCGTTTATCAAAATAACGCGAATAGTTCTCAATTCCTGAACAATAGCCTATCTCTTTCATCATCTCCACATCGTAGGTAACTCTATCTTCTAATCTTTTTGCTTCCAAGTGTTTGCCAATAGATTTCAAATATTCGAGATGATTTCCCAAATCCAATTTTATTTGCCATAAAGCATCATTCATGGCATCGGGCGAAGTGACGAAAAGATTGGCGGGATACAAAGTAAGTTGCGCTTGTTCGCTCAGTTTAACGCCGCTTTCGGGGTCAATTTCAAAAATATGTTCTATCTCATTATCAAAGAAAATGATACGATAGGCGGTATCGTGATAAGGGGGGTACACATCCACCGTATCTCCTTTTATTCTAAACTTTGCCGACTCCAGCGTCAACTCCGTGCGAGAATACAAACTATTGACCAAAGCGTACAAAAACTGTTCGCGTCTGATAATCATTCCCTGTTTTAACCGGATCACACTTTTGGCAAAATCTTCCGGGTTTCCAATGCCATAAATACAAGAAACAGAAGCTACTACAATAATATCGCGCCTTCCAGACAATAATGAAGAAGTGGTTTTTAAGCGCATTTTCTCAATCTCCTCATTAATATCCAAATCTTTTTCAATGTAGGTATTTGTACTTGGAATGTAGGCTTCCGGCTGGTAATAATCGTAATAGGAGACAAAATACTCTACTGCATTTTCTGGAAAAAACTGCTTAAACTCACTATAGAGTTGTGCCGCCAGCGTTTTATTATGACTGAGCACCAACACCGGCCGCTGCACTTCCTGCAACACATTGGCAATGGTAAACGTTTTTCCTGATCCGGTAACGCCCAGCAAGGTTTGTGCTGCATCGCCACGGCGCAAACCTTCAACCAGTTCCCGAATCGCTTCGGGCTGGTCGCCGGAGGGAGAAAATTGAGAATGGAGTTTGAAATTCATAGTGGCAAATAAACGGGTTTTTTTTCATGTTTTATATATGTTGATAAAAAATATTTTGCCGGTAAAAAATAGATCAGCCCAACAATACAATTGATTGGATATAATCTTGATTATAGTAAGGATGAGGAATTTAAGCGACACACCGTAGGTGTGTAAAGTGAATAACCCTGTGCAAGGCGACAGCCGCAGCTCGGGGTAAGGAAAACACGCATATCTCCTACAACCCCATAGGGGTTGAACTTCAAATGCTTAGAATAGTTGCGCACCTACGGCGCGCCAATTTATGTATGGTCATTCTCTTACCCCGAGCTGCGGCTGTCGCCTTGCACGGAGTTATTCACATTGAACGCCTTTGGCGTTTTAGGAGGCATCGCTTTTAGCCATAAATTTAATATTTTTGCACCCTAATATGCCGTTACCTCTCCAATATGAATAACCAAGAAAATTTAGCAACCTCCATCATTACAATGGAAGATTATTCATAGTCACGGGTCGTTACAACAACAAAACCATTAACCCCAAAAATAAAACATCATGAAAAAACACTTTATTCTCTTTGTATGCTGCTTATCATTCGTATTTTCAGGTATGGCGCAACCTGAAGCAGGAAAAATTTCCAGAAAATTTGCTGAAAAAGTGAAACAAGAAAAATTAAACAAGAAAATGAATCTTGAAAAAGAAAAACTTGTGGCCTCTCAAAAACAAATGTTGCTGTCGAAAATAAAAACTCCGACAGAATCTCTAAAAAGCGAGGATTGGTGGGAACCGGATACTATTTATCAGTATTACGAAGAAGAATACATGGAAGAGATTCGCCGAATTTTTTCGTATGAAAAAGGCAATTGTACTGTTGATTTGTGGCAAGAAAGAGAAGGGAACCAATGGGAAGACGTTGTTAGATATATTTATACATACGATCTTCAAGATAATATAACAATCTATTTATTACAAGGTTGGTATGCAACACAATGGCTGAATGAGGCGAGGCTTCTTTACAAATATGATGCGCAAAATAATATGATTGAAATGATATTTCAAGAATATTGGAACGGATCTTGGAATAACGAGCAGATGGTTACTTATGCCTACGATTCGCAAAACAAGATGACCGAAGCGTTACTTCAAGTGTATGATGGTTACTGGGAAGATGCGATGAAAACAATTTTTACATACGATGCCCTTAATAACACAACAACAATTGTATATTATTGGTGGGAGAACGAACAATGGGAGGCAGAAGACAGAATAATACTCACTTACGACACTCAAAATAATTTGATCTCAGAAGTATGGTATTGGTGGTGTAAAACAGAAATGACATTTTTGTATTAAATTTTTCATATTTTTGCCGCCCCAAAAATGGGACTTAATTTTATTCACTTAAAATCAAAAAAGTATGTTAAAACAGTATGAAACCGTTTTCATTATGACGCCCGTTTTGTCTGATGATCAGATGAAGGAAACGGTAAA
>WQWP01000160.1 GCA_009787485.1 Lentimicrobiaceae bacterium
TAAATATGTATTCTATGAAGGCGCCTGGCATCGTTTCGTAATCCACGGCAGCCAACTGATCCCCGAGCCCGTCCTGCGCTCCCTCTTAAACTCTCTTAATTCTTAATTTTTAATTCTTAATTCAAAATGAAGCCCCCGGCGCTTCTCCCCAAAAATTATCTCCCCCAAAACCCTTTAAATTAATCCCCCATGAAGTACCTACGTTTGTTTTCCCTTCTCAGCGTCTTGTTTTTTGCATCCTGCAAAGAAGACCCCATCATCGGATCAATCTCCTTCACCGCATCCCACGATTGCGACATCCGCCTGTTCGACAGCAACGGCAATCAGATAGCGCGTGATCAGTACGAAACCGAAAAAGCACCGTTTGTCATCCAAATGAAACGTTCCGGCGCCTACATCGTTCACGCCGTACACGAAGACAAAACCATCAAAGAACCAATCGCATACCCGGGCGGAGTTTTTGAACGCTTCATTGAATTTTAGCTTGTTTTATGATGAAGAAAAAATATTTTCACAAACAACGCAACGTTTTTGTATTTTGTGCATCTATTATAAAGACTTTTGCTCGTAAAAAAATGCAAAAAAATTTTACCTTTGTCGTGGACGTTTTGATGATTCTTGCATCTATATAGTATAATTTAATATCAATATTGTAAAATTTAATATCAAGTAACATGAAAAGATTAGTTTTAATGATGATTCCTGCATTGATTTGCGGAATGCGAAAAAATGTAACATGTGTAGCAATTCTGCTGATATTGGCAGGTAGTTTTTCTTCCTGCCAAAGCAAAAATGAAGATGATGCGGGTGGTCCGCTATTATCTGGCAATCGTATAACCGCCAAAGTCGCAAATGCCTCAGCATACAGTAATGTTGTTGAAGTAAAGCTTGTGGTATTTATTGAGGGCGATCCTATACCTGTCGTAAATGGCACTTATACGCCTATGCTTCCTATAGAACTCTCCAGCGGAGATTGGGTAGATGGGGGCTTTGTGATTGAACTTCCGGAGACGTTAGCCCCAGGTTATCTCAATGCAATTTTTTATGATTGCATTGGGCCGTTCGTACATGGTCACCTACAGCCCACCATAACCATCAGCAACAAAAACGTAAAAGTTTCAAGCGCTTATTTTGCTGGAGTTGATAAAGATGGTAATGTGGTAGCTACTTTTTCTCCTGTCAGATTAGATAAAGATGGCAATAATGTTGACGAAGCCTTTTTCACATTCGTTGACTCTGATGTAACTATTTCCGGTTACGCTAAAGAAGAAGGTCATGCGCATCCGGCATACGAAGGCGCTCCAAGCTGGTTTGAAATAACCACGAATTATTCAGTTGAATGGGAAAAAGGTTGGAATGTTTGGTTTTTTTCAAGACATCACGCAGTATCTGGCCATACTTTGATTACAACGGAGCAATGGTCAATCACTCCAGTCAGCGGGCTAAAATGGTATGGTAGTGAAAAATTTGTTGATATGTTAAATGAAAATTTGAATTAATCATTAAAAAATGAACAAGATGAATAATTATCAGTTTTCAAGAAGTTTGAGAAATTGCCGCAAAGGAATAGACCAAGTCTATAGAATTACATCCCGGTTAAGCAATAGAGTAAGGTTTATGTTAATCCTCGGAGTCTTTGCTTTTGGATCCGGCAATATTTACGCGCAACATCTTTTTTCTGTTGATTATAACTATTTATCGCAGGAAAATAAAAAGCAGATAAAAGCGCAAGTTTCAGGTATTTCAGGAACGTCTTTGACGAGAAGTGCCAAAGGCGAATATGCCCTTTCACTTTCAACCGTTCAAAATACGAAAATCATTATTTTGAATGAAGAAACGGGCGCCAACATAGTGATAACGCCCACAAAAGATGCTCCCTCGCAATTCCTGCTTCAGCCATTTTTTATTGAAGAATTAAAACGGTCGGCATTAGGTGATGCAGACAGGTTTTTGATAATAGAAGCCGGAGTTGATTTTTCGGTAAGAAATGCTACATCTGTTTCGAGAATGACCGAAGATGTTTTTATTCCCACTTACTTTTATGGGGATAAAGAAAATGTGAAAGAAGCGCTGCCGCAAAACAGGCAAATCATTCATATTTTCAAGGAAAAGCCGAGACTTATTCCCGCTTTCCCAGATGACCCCGAAAATTTACGCTATGTTTCTCAGGTTGAAGAAGAAATGAGTTATTACGTTTATATGTATAAGATGCCCGACGGTAGTTTATATATTTTTGACGAACACTTTATTGACCCGAGTGCAGAAAATAATGGAGGTGGTGGTACAAGAGCAGGTCCAAAACTTCAGTTTAATTTATCAGGAACTCTTACTACTCAACAGCGTACGGCTACAGAATATGCATATGGCCTTTGGAGTGATCAATTAGCAGGTACGGTGCCTATTGACATCAATGTTTCTTTTGTTAGTATGGGCGCTGGTATTCTTGGCGGGTCTTACTTTCAGCCTCACTATTGGGATTCCGCAACAAGTACTTGGTATTGCTCTTCTCTTGGTAATCAACTGGCTGGTTATGATTTTGCGCCCGCCCAAAGGGATATTCGAATAGAAATGAACTCAGGTGTCAGTTGGAACTACTCTACAACGTCTTCTCCATCCAGTAGTCAGTATGACTGTGTTACAATTATGCTGCACGAAATTTTGCACGGTTTAGGTTTTTCTGCTTTAGTTGGAAGCGATGGGCAATATCGTTATACTACAAGTAGTGGAACCACAGGAACCGTCACAAGTTATCCCGGAATTTTCGATCGTCAACTGTATCAAGGTACATCGGGCTCTAACTTGCCAGATCTTAATCAAACTCAGCGAGCATCTTTAGTTGTAAGTAGTAATTTATACGCAGGGCGACCTAGTTCATATTTATTAGCAGCTAATAGCAACTCTCGTGTGAAAATGTATGCTCCTTCTACTTGGGCTGCAGGTTCAAGTGTTTCGCATTGGGACAACAGTGTATCTTTTACAACTTTTATGAAGTTTTCTGCTGCTACCGGATTTAGATGTATTGTCATAAACGCAAGAGAAATTGGCATTATGCGGGATATTGGTTGGGAAATTCCTACCCTGCCTCCCGTCATCTCCGGCCCCTCCCTTATTTGTTACGGTTCGCCTAACCAATATTCAGCAAACAATTGGTTGTCTATTAATTATTATTGGGCTTGTAGTTCCAATCTATCCCTTCCATCTGCTGCGCAGTCTCCTTCTACTGCGTCGAATACAACTACAGTATCTGCTGCAAGTAGCAGTTCTTCAGGTTCTGGCTGGGTGAGAGTTATGTCGGGTTCAACCATCTTGGCTGAGTATCAGGTTTGGGTAGGAGCGCCTCAAGTGTATATTAGTGGCCCACAGTCTGTTTCTCCGTGGTCTAATGCTGATTACACATTACATGCTTCAACCTCGCTTTCTTGGCCTTTAGCCCAGTTTGATTGGAGTTTAGGCACGTATGGTGGTTGGGGTTCTATTTCATGGAATCAATATCAATCCTACGCGACTGTTTCTGTAGGTAGTGCTGACAATTATTATCAGGTTGTTGGTAGAATAAAAAATACATGTGGTTGGAGTAGTTATGCTTACCTTAATATATATGTTTATAACTATTCTCCTTCGCCTCCACCTCCTGCTTATCCCAATCCTGTTTCTGATATTCTTAACGTTGATTTAGATCAGGTTGTTGCCTCGCGTTCCGGTTCATCCGGTCAGCAACCACTTGCCGCCAACGCTGCTTTCGATATCCGTTTGTACGATCCTCAAGGTAACCTTCTGCGTAATTCCGCCGCCAAAGGTGGTACTATTCAATTCAATGTGTCCAATCTGCCCGATGGCAATTATTTCCTGCATATATACGATGGCGTAAACAGCGCCCCCGAAATACAGCAGATTGTAGTACAACATTAAAATTTTAGTGTTCAGTTACTCAATTATTCAAATAAAAACAGGTTGTCCGGTAAAATACAGGCAGCCTGTTTTTTTTCCTGTTGTTTCGCGCCCAATTCGTCCCACCAAAAGCAACGCTGTGTCGTATCTTTGTTTTCGTTGTCATCTTTTCGGTCGATTGGTATCCTTACCTAATCTACCCCTCGACTCCATCCATATACATCTCCGCTCCCCGAGTAAATATATCCTTCATATCAACTCCCTCATGGTTAACTAAAAACTGTTTTATCCGTCTTTTCAGTCCCTTCGGGTACTTCAGATTGTAAAAAGCAAACCCGTCGCTATTTTCTGCCGGTTCCTTTTCCCCCCTTATTTTCTTTGGTTCTATTGTCCCCGTTGTCCCCCCCATCACAACGTCCCCCGTTTCCTCAAATTCCTTACTTTCCTTAAATTCTTTGTTTTCTTCTTCTTCCACCGTCGAACTAAACACCCTGTCTATCCCGCTTTTATAACTTTTCTTTGCCATTACTTTATCTTTTTAATTTCTTTGCATA
>WQWP01000161.1 GCA_009787485.1 Lentimicrobiaceae bacterium
ATCCACTTTTTTTTATAGCTTTGCCAAACTTTTTCAACCCCACCCTCTATGCGCATCATCCTAATACTCATTAAAAAAGAGTTCCTGCAAGTGTTCCGAAACACACTGTTGATGCAAATTCTCATCGTAGCGCCATTAGTGCAATTTCTGCTTTTCCCCTTTACCGCCGACTATGAAATAAAGACGTTAAACATCGCTTTTATTGACCACGACCGCTCTACCATTACCAGAGAAATGCGCAATAAATTTGAGTACTCAAAATATTTTATCAGCCACGGTTTATTAGAAGCAAAAAAAGAGGCAGAAGCTTTAATGCTAAATGATGATATTGATATTCTCATTGAATTTCCGGCTAATTTTGAAAAAAATATCATGACCGCGGCACCTGCTACGATTGCCATTACGGCAAATGCCATCAACAGCGTGAAAGCAGGCATCGGCGTAGGTTACGTGCAAACGGTTCTGGGCGAGTTTTATGAAGATAAGGTAACAGAATGGGGCGCCATCGGCAGCACATCAGCAAAGCTACTGCCCACCAATATCTATTGGTATAATGAACAAATGAATTATAAAAATTTGATTGTTCCCGGAATCTTAGTAATTTTGGTTACACTCATCGGGGCGTACGTTACGGCATTAAACATTGTGCGCGAAAAAGAGATCGGAACGATTGAGCAAATCAACGTCTCTCCTATCCAAAAGTGGCAGTTTTTAGTAGGAAAAATGATCCCTTTTTGGATTCTCGGAATGGCTGAATTTTTGCTGGGATTATTTTTGATGAAAATTGTCTTCGACATCTCCGTGCAAGGCAGTTTGCCGGTGCTTATCTCCGTAACTTCCATTTACTTATTGGTAATGTTAGGGTTAGGTTTTTTTATTTCCAGCATCTCTACCAACCAACTTCAGGCAATGTTCATCGTATTCTTCCTGTTTATCGTCTTTGTTTTATTAAGCGGATTGTTCACGCCCATTGAAGGCATGCCGCAGTGGGCAAAATACATCAACTACCTCAACCCCATGTCGTATTATATGGATGTAATTAAACTCATTGTGCTAAAAGGGAGCGGAATTGATGAGATTAAAATGCAAATTAGCGTACTTTCGGGAATGGCGGTAATCATAAATGCCGCAGCGCTGCTCAGCTATCGCGAAGCACGCAGATAACTTAATCCCGCACCTTCAACAAATACCCCGTCCCATGCACATTCACAATCTCCACCTTCGGCTCATGCCCCGCTTTGTACCTGTTCTTCCTTCCTCCATCCGGGTTGATGTGATCGGGAATATCTTCTGTCTCTAATTTAAGATAAGTTCTCACTTTTGAGAGAAAAACATCCAAACTTCTTCCCATAGCCGCTTTCGAGTCTCCCCAAATCTCTTTAATCAGCACTTCTCTGGGAACCAATTTGTTTTTATGTTCGTACAATAACTTCAGCAATTGCGCTTCTTTTCGGGTAAGCAAACGAACATAGTCTCCATTCGTGAGTATCAATTCACTATAGTTAAAGACAAAATCTCCAATATGGAAAACAATCTCTTTGGGTATAATGGTTTTCTTGTTATTAGCATTACATCTCCTTAAAATGGCTTCTATACGAAGTAGCAATTCTTCCGTGCTAAACGGCTTGGTTACATAGTCATCGCAACCGGCTTTAAAGCCTTTGATTCTATCTTCTTTCGCGTCTTTTGCGGTTACAAAAATAACCGGCAAGTCAGGAGAAATGTTATGTAATTCATGGATAACGGCATAACCGTCTTTTTTGGGCAATCCAATATCTAACAGGCAGATATCGCAACTGCCATGTTGATAGTTTTTTAAAGCAGATTCTCCGTCTCCATAATCTGCTACTTCATAGCCCATCATTTCGAAATAATCTTTTAATACTGCACGAAGATTTTGGCTATCTTCAACAAGCATTACTTTTGTTTTTTTGTTTTTCATCGTTTGTTTTTTTTATGTTAATAAAATTGGTTTTAAAAAGTATTTTTTCTGTATAATAATCGTTATTTTTGTACAATTTATTGTTTAAGTTGATTTTTTTATATGATATTTATTTTAAGTAGTTTATAATGAAACATGAAATATTTTTAGCCAAAACGTTCGCCGGTTTTGAAAATTTATTACTAAAAGAGTTGCTAAAATGCGGCGCAAAAAACGCAACAGTGTTAAATCGCTCAGTGCAATTTGAAGGAGATTTTCACTTGCTTTACAAAGTAAATTACTATTCCCGATTTGCCTCCCGAGTGCTTTGGCAAGTAAAAAGTTTTGGTTTCGAATCGAATAACATTTTTTATAAAGAGATCTATGATTTTCCGGCAGAACAATATTTGTCTCGCTCGGGAACATTTGCCGTAAGTTGCACAGCCTCAGACTCTATATTCAAAACCCCGCTTTTTGCATCGCTCCTTACGAAAGATGCTATTTGCGACAGATTTCGGGAAATATATGGAGAACGCCCCGACGTGGACAAAGAGAATCCCGAAGTGCAATTTCACATTCATATTCATAAAAACAGCGCCACGCTTTATTTAGACAGCTCGGGCGAGTCGCTGCACAAAAGAGGTTACAAAGTTTCGAATCATCCGGCCTCTATCAACGAAATTACCGCCGCCGCCATGGTAGCCTTGAGCGGCTGGGACGGAACATGCGACTTGATAGACCCCATGTGCGGCGGCGGCACCATACTTATTGAAGCCGCCATGCAAGCGCTCAACATTCCCGCAGGATATTACCGCGAAAAATTTGGATTTTTCAAGTGGTTAAATTTCGATAAATATGCATGGAAAAAGATGATGAATGAAGCGGCTATAAATGACGATATCCCCATTGATTTATACGGATATGATATTAATCCGAGATTTTTAGGCATGGCAAAAGCCAACGTGGAAAAAGCGCGGTTGGAAGATTTTATCCTGTTAAATAAAAAAGATATGCGAAGTGGAAAACCGGTACGCACGCCTTCGTTGCTTATTTTCAATCCTCCTTACGGAGAACGACTTGAAATGGAGGATAACAATATCTTTTACAAAGAAATAGGAGATGCTTTAAAGCAAAATTTTTCTAATTGCAAGGCATTTTTAATAAGTTCCGACACAGAGGCTTTAAAGCATATCGGATTAAAAACCAGTTTTAAACAGAACATGTTTAACGGGCCATTGGAATGTAAATACTACGGTTATGATCTATTTTCCGGCAAGTTTGCGCCACCGCACAAGCCCCATCACGGAAACCACAAAATAGACGGCAAAAAGGATCGCCGAGAAATAGAGCCCTAACCACCAATTCGCCATGGCATAAATGGCGTTTACCACCATCCAAAGACACCAGTGTTGCAAGTATTTTTTAGCTAAAAGCCACATGGCAACCATACTTAATGCCGTTGTAAACGATTCACTTACAGGAATGATTGTTGTGGTAAATCTTTGTAAGATAAAGAAGATAAAGAGAGTAAGTAAAAATACAATCGCTGCGATTTTCGGATAATATTTTTTGGGAAGATTTGAAATTCCGGAATACGAGCTTTCGGCGCTGTTTTTTTTCCAAACGACAAGCCCATAAATATTGGCGCCCAAGTAATAAAGGTAGGTCAGCGCCCAAGCGTAACAATTCACTTCAGCATAAATATAGATATAAAACAGCGACATTACGATTCCTGCAATCCAGAGCCACCACGAGGCGCGATATTCTAAAGTGATGTACGCTAAGCCGATGAGGGCGCCGAGAAGTTCGATGGTTGGGATGGGCATAAAAATAATTTCAATTGCAATCAATTTTAATTGCCGTCAGTTTTAACTGACGGAGGGTATAATGAAGTGGTGAAATATCCCCTTCAAATTTTGAAGGGGTGTCGAGCAAAGCGAGACGGGGTAGTTTATATAGCATTTTTTCAATGGCAAAATAACAGTTTTCATTCATAAAAACTATTACAAAAAAAATTGAGATACAATATATTTATTTTCAACAATATGCTGCCCTTTCAGGGCGTAAATTTGTCGTGTGCATTTCCTACCCATGGCGCTGCCATGGGCTAATATACATCGCGCTTGCAGCGCTCTTTGTCCAATAAAAAAAACTCTATTTTTGCAAAATTATAAATCATAAAATTTATGCCCAAAATCAGATTAGCCATCGTAGGTTACGGAAACATAGGCCGCGGCATAGAATACGCCATAAGCCAAAACGATGATATGGAACTTGTCGCCATTTTCACGCGCAGAAATCCTGATGAAATAACGCCGGTAACCGCCGGAGTTAAAGTATATCATGTTGAAGATGCCGAAAAACACCTTCATTCCATTGATGTGATGATGCTTTGCGGAGGCTCCGCCAACGATTTGCCGGAACAAGC
>WQWP01000162.1 GCA_009787485.1 Lentimicrobiaceae bacterium
ACCTAATAAGTAAAAAATTAAAAAATAAATACGTATGAAAAAACAACTATTTTTAATCGGTCTTATTTTCACGATGTTTGTGGCTTATGCTCAAACCACTGAAACAAAAAGTGAATCCCAACCTACCGCAACGACGGATACTGCCGAAGAACCCAAAGACGATTTTTGCCCACATAGAATATGGACACGCTTTGGTGGAGGTTATGCAAACAATAACTTTAAAGATCTTAAAAACGAGATCAAAGACGGTGGCGGAGACATTAAAAGATGCTCCTATACCGCTATGGCTGAAATAGGATACTCCTACTTCTTCCATAGAAATGTAGGGATCGGACTAGGGGTCGGTATTAACTATGCCGCTCGAACCGCCAAAATAAATGAAGATATTACGCTTGACGGCTTGCACGATCCGATATATTTTGGAGAAGATCGTTATAACTTATCTTATGAAGCCAAAGACCTTAAACAAAGAACAGGCATTTGGGCTATTGAAGTGCCTTTAACTGTTCAGTTTGAGAAAAGATTCAACAAAAACGGTATCTATGCCGGAGTGGGAGTAAAAGGATACTTCCCAATCTCTGCTAACGCAGGATTTACAGGCGGAGTAGTTGATATTACCAACATTTATGACCCCAAGTTGAATCAAAACTACAAAGGCTTGACTTATCACATGGATGAATTAGTGATTGATAGCAGAACGGTAAAAACTAAAATGAGACCCTCTATTGATGTATTGGCTGATTTTGGCGGAATAATCGGACTATCAAGAAATGCCGACTTCTATATCGGTATTTATGCATCGTATGGCTTCCTCAACATCCTTCCCAAAGATGGCATTGACCTTGCCGGCATTAAAGTAGAAGACAGAAGATTAGGCGATGTTTCCGACAGATATATTAATAGTTCGGATAAATGGAACCTCCTGCAAGCCGGTCTTAAATTGGGCTTCAATTTCTTGCCATGCAAATCTAAAGCAAGCGACGAGTACATGCGCGACCAGAAGAGAAGATACATGGATGAAATGATGAAAAAGAAAAATGAACCTATTATCATTACCAATACGGTGCAAGAGTTCTACTATTTCGTTCCTACTATCTCTCAGGAATTACTTGACGAAGGTGAAGAAAATCCGGCTAAGAAAAAAGCGCTCATGGAACTTGCACAATCGTTATCTATGATCAAGATTTTGTTCCCCTTAGATAGTGATAAGCCACAGCTGAATGATCAAAATAAAGATGACATTAGAAAAGCAGTAGGCATATTAGTAGCTAATCCTGATTTGAAAATAATCATAACAGGTTATACTTCTCCCGAAGGTTCGCAAGCTCACAATGAAGACTTGGCTCAAAGACGCGCTAACGCTGTAAAAGCCATCTTCGTTGATCGCGGTGTTCCATCAGATCAAATTGCAACGGCAGCTTTCACAGCTAACGATCCGCAACACAAAATTGACATTCCGGAAAGAGAATCTTATCCGCAACAACGTGCTGTGATCTTTAGGATTGAAAAGAGATAATAACACGTTTCTACTTAAATTAAAACTGCCGGATAATCTTCGGCAGTTTTTTTTATTTTTGCACACCTAATAATCAACCTATGAACGTAACCAGAATCTTCGATCTACTCCCCCACGCATTAGAGAACTTCCCCAAGGAAGATGCCGTGTGCGGAAAAGAAAACGGCGTGTGGGTACAATACAGTACCGCGCAATATATTCACAAAGCGGAGCAAATTGCATACGGACTGCTGCAGCTGGGCGTTAAAAAAGGAGACAGAATCGCCTCCATCAGCAACAACCGCCCAGAGTGGAATTTTTTAGATATGGCAATTCATCAGGTAGGCGCCATTCACGTTTCTATTTATCCCACCATTAGCGAAGCCGACTATGAATATATTTTGCATCATGCCGATGTGAAAATGGTTTTTGTAGCAGGGTGGGAGTTGCTTAGAAAAATTGAAAACGTGATTAACAGCATTCCCAGTTTATCCGACCATGTTTATACCTTCAGAAATTTAAGAGGCTACAAACACTTGAATGAGATTATAGAGCTGGGCATGGCCAATCCGCAACCGGAACTGCTGCAACAGATCAAAGATTCGATAACCCCCGATGATATAATGACCCTCATTTATACTTCCGGCACTACGGGAAATCCGAAAGGCGCGATGATTACCCATACCAACATGTTGAGCAATGCCAAGGCGATCACACCTATCGTTCCGGTAAAAGAAGACAGCCGCTGTTTAAGTTATCTGCCGCTTTGCCACGTATATGAGCGCATGATGATTTACGCATGGCATTATATAGGGGTTTCTATTTATTATGCCGAAAGTATGGCAACCATTGCCGACAATTTAAAAGAAGTACGCCCCGACATTTTTACCACCGTGCCGCGATTATTAGAGAAATTTTATGACAAAATTTTGTCGGTGGGCTACAAACAAAAGGGAATTAAAAAGAGTATTTTCTTTTGGGCAAACAAAGTGGCTTTAGATTTTGAAATGGAAGGAAAATCGAAATGGTATAAATGGAAGTTGAAAATAGCAAGGAAATTAGTGCTTAGTAAATGGAAAGCTGCTTTGGGTGGGCGATTTTCTGTGATCGTTTCGGGAGGCGCCGCCATACAACCCAAACTGAGCAAAATATTTTTTGCAATGGATGTGCCGATATTGGATGGCTACGGCTTAACGGAAACTTCTCCGGTAATTGCAGTGAGCAATTTCTTTAAAGATGGCATAAAGATTGGAACGGTAGGTCCTCCGCTTCCCGGAATTGAAGTAAAAATTGCAGAAGACGGAGAAATCCTTACACGAGGACATTGCGTAATGAAAGGCTATTACAAGGCACCCGAACTCACCGCCGAAGTAATGGATGCAGAGGGATGGTTTCATACCGGCGATTTAGGACAAATTGAGCCCGAAGGACAACTCCGCATTACCGGAAGAAAAAAAGAGATGTTTAAAACCGCTTTCGGAAAATACATCGTGCCCACTTTAATCGAAAATAAATTTGCCGAACACCCCATGATTGATAACATTTTGGTAGTAGGAGAAAACAAGCAATTTGCCGCCGCGCTCATTGTGCCGGAGTTTGGCGATATGCGCTCGTGGTGCTTGAGAGAAGGAATCCCATACACCACTAACGAGGAGATGATTCTTCACCCGCAAGTGCAAGCGAGGTTTAAGCAAATTGTGGACAGATATAATAAATTCTTCGGCGAAAGCGAAAAGATTGCACGATTCAAACTCATTGGGTACCCATGGGCAGTAGAGTCCGGCGAACTAACGCCAACCCTGAAATTGAAAAGGAATTTTATTTATAAAAAATTTGAGGAAGAGATTGAGGGGCTGTTTTCATAACCGCCCGTATAGCTGTACAAATAATTATTAACAAAATTTATTGCGTATGAAGCGAAAAATTATCTTTTTATTATGCTTTGCCATCCCTTTATTTTGCATGGCAGAAAACTTGCCCCGCGAGTACGAATACGATGCGGCGGGAAACCGCACTTCTCGTAAAGTGGTTAATTTACCACCACAATTTACCCCACCACCGTCATCGCCTCCGGAGGACCCAATTTTGGCGGAACACTCGATAGAAACTGAAGAGGGATCCTTATCCCCAACGTCCCAATTGTTCCCCGAACCGACAACCTCCGAAGCCCCTCCAAAATACTTCATAGAAAAAATAGCCCAGGTAGAAATGAAAATCTACCCCAACCCCACCACCGAAAATATCACCTTAGAGATTGCCGGGTGGAAAGACCTGCAAACGGGCATATTTAAACTTTACTCACTTACCGGACAATTATTGCAAGAGCAACCGGTGCATGCTGTTACCACCACCATCTCTTTGGCAGGACTTTCTCAAGGCGCTTATATTTTAAAAGTGCATATTAACAACCATACAGAAGACTGGAAAGTAATTAAACATTAAATATGAAGCAATCTCCCCCGCTGGCGGGGGATTAAGGGGGTGGATTAATAAACAACAAATCTTAAATCTTAAATTTTTAAATCTTAAATCTTTAAATTTTATGAATAAAAATTATAAAAAACATTGGTTTCGTTGTGCTGCAATAATGTTATTCTTGCACATTATTTTTGCCACCGGCTTTATGCTGCAAGCGCAACCTTCCAATCCTGTGGGCGCCATTCCGGGCGTTATTGATGTTTCGCCGATGGGGGCGGCTACTTATACTATTCCCATTGAGGTGGTGCCGGGAACGATGGG
>WQWP01000163.1 GCA_009787485.1 Lentimicrobiaceae bacterium
CGCTTTTTCCGTTGAATAAAAAAATGTCACATTCCATTTCATCATCATCTCGACGATGCATACTTCTTATAATTCTATCAAATTTCTCATTCACAAAAGTTTTGTCTCTCTGAAAGGCATTGTAGAAAAGCTCTTCCGCCACGTCTCCGTTGCTGTTGCCCATTCCTCCTACAAGTTTTGCAAGTTCCTTGAACCTTTGGTCCCATTCCTCAGACATTTTCGCCAACCTTTGGTCAGTTTCTTTAAATTGCCTGCTTGTTTCGGCGAACATCTCTTTAATGTCGTCCCATGTTAATTCTGTTTTCTTTTTCATGTTAATAGTAGTTTTGGTTAATAATTAGTGGTTAATTGTTGCGACAAATATAATACTATTTTCCTTACATTCAGAAACTTGAAATTGCAGAAAAAACCGGTTTTTAAGCAGAAAAGTGGTTAAAAAATGCAGTTTTTGATAAAACAGGAATTTCAAGGGTAGAGAATTTGGAAGGATTTTGGCTTAAAAATCTTATTTTCGCCGCCGATTAAGAATGTTGAAAAATTATACTCATAATGACTCTTCGAAAATTTATTCCTTATTATAAGCGCAACTTAGCACTCGCATTTCCCATCATTTTAGCACAATTAGGACAGGTAACTGTTTCTATCGTAGATACTTTCATGGTAGGCATATTAGGAACGGCGGAGTTGGCAGCCGTAGCCTTTGCAAGCTCCATATTTATGGTGGTCTTTATCTTCGGATTGGGTTTTTCGCTGGGGCAAACGCCGCACGTGGGCAAAGCTTACGGAAAAAAGCAATGGTGGCGAATCGGGGTGTTTTTCCAAAACGCATTGCTCATCAATATCTCGCTGAGTGCCATTGTGTTTGGTATTGTATTTTTGTTAAAACCACTACTTTACCATTTAAACCAACCTGAAGATGTGGTGCGTATAGCCATGCCTTACTTCGATTGGCTGTTGCTTTCCAACATTCCGATTTTGTTGTTTTTTACGTGCCGGCAATTTTCGGAAGGAGTAGGCAATACCAAAATTGCCATGTGGGTTACCATATCGGGAAATGTCATCAATATTATTCTCAACTATATGTTGATTTTCGGGAAGTTCGGCTGCCCCGCTTTAGGCGTGGAAGGCGCCGGCATATCTACCTTTATTGTCAGAATTGTGATGGCGTTAGCCTTTGTCGTTTTGGTATTCAAACATCCGGCGCTGAAGAAGTTTACCCGATATTTTTCATGGAGAAACTTTCATGCTCCTGCGCTGAGAAGGTTGATTGCGACGGGTTTTCCTATTTCCGGACAATTAATTGTGGAAGTATTGGTATTTAGCCTGAGCGCCATTATGATCGGATGGATTAATGAAGTGAATTTGGCCGCGCATCAAATTGTGCTGCAATTGGCTTCGGCTACCTTTATGATTGGGCTGGGGATCGGCTCTGCCACCACCATCCGCATATCGCACCAGTTTGGCTCCAAGCATTATGAAGCCACCCGCATGGCGGCGATGGCTGGTTTTCATCTCGTTACTGTTTTTATGGTAATAACCGCCATATTTTTTATCGCTTTGAGACATCAAATTCCCACATGGTTTTCCTCCGATCCCGAAGTCGTTTATGTGGCAGCGCAATTATTTATCATTGCCGGCATTTTCCAACTCTTCGACGGCTGGCAAATGGTAGGCTTGTCCATCTTGCGCGGTTTGGCAGATGTTACTTTTGCCATGTATATCGCTATTATCTCTTACTTGATTATTAACCTTTCTGTCAGCTACTTGCTCGGATTTGTTTTAAACCTCGGCAGTATCGGGGTTTGGACAGGGCTTTGTGTGGGGCTGATGGTGGCTGCGGTGGCGTACCGGTTGCGTTTTTTGCACTTTATGAGGAAGTATTAATATTGGATTAAATGATAGCTTTTTATGATGTTCTTTCTGACGTTCAATATATCTTTTAACAATGTCAACTTTCGATTATCTCAAAACAAATCCAATTCTATTGGGTGGTTTTTCAAGTTCCTTTTTATGCGCAATATATTCGTCAAACAATTCAAAAAGCTTGTCAAACTTCAAGTCATTTTTATCCAATCTTGCATTGGTTTCGTGCATAAAATTATCTAATTCATGCTTTAGCTCTGTGTAATTTAAAACATATTGGCGAAGCGCAACAAAAGCGCGCATGATTTTGATATTTTCCTGAATTGCCTTTTGTGAACGCAATACGCCCGATAGCATGGCAACTCCTTCTTGTGTAAAAGCAAAAGGAATAACATAACTGTGTTTTATGTTATTTGGCAACTGGTCGCAATTTGCGACCAGTTCATTCCATTCTTTATCTAAAAGTTGAAACATAAAATCATTGGGAAATCTCTCTATATTGCGCCTTACCTGTTCTTTTAATCGTTTTGTTGGAACTTGATAAATCTCCGCCAAATCAAAATCAAGCATGATTCGCTTGCCTCGAATTTCGTGTATGTGTTGAATGATAGCCAACTCAATGACATTTTCAGTTTTTCGATTATGTTCAGTAACGGATAGTTCGGATATCAAGCAATATGTAAAACGTATGCTCAGTAGAGATGAGCAACTTAAGCTCAACTGGGGTACAATTTGTACCCCCCTTGAAATGAAAGCAGCCGACGGTAAAAAACGTAAAATTCAAGCAGCTGATTTAAAAGGAATTTTCCGCATTATTCAATCCATCCCATCACCTAAGGCAGAGCCATTTAAGCGTTGGTTGGCACAAGTAGGCAGTGAGCGCATTGAGGAAATCGAAAACCCGGAAATTGCAACACAACGCACTCGCGAACTGTACAAACTAAAAGGTTATCCTGACGATTGGATTGAGAAACGTATGCGCAGCATTGCCATCAGGGAAGAATTGACAGAAGAATGGAAAAATCATGGAGTAAAAGAAAATGTGGAATATGCTATTCTTACCGCAGAAATTTCAAAGGCAACTTTTGGGCTTATACCTTCTGAATACAAACAAGTTAAAGGCTTGAAAAGTCAAAACTTACGTGACCATTTCAATGACCTTGAACTAATTTTTTCAATGCTCGGCGAGGCATCTACAACTGCCATTGTTCGTACGCAAAATCCAAAAGGTTTTGTGCAAAATAAACAAGCTGCTCACCAAGGCGGAAAAATTGCGGGCGATGCTCGTAAAGCATTAGAACTGAAAACAGGTGAAAATGTAGTTTCAAAGGATAATTTTTTGCCAAAGAAGAAGCAAGCCAAAGGGCTGAATTAACATAGGAAAAATGTGGAATTATAGGGAAAATCCGAAGAAAAATCCAAAAAACCACACCCAAAAAGTATTTACTATGATTCTTGTCTTCATGTGGGAGAAAAAAGTTGCAATTATGCGAATTTTAGATATTTTCTGGGGCTAAATCTTATTTTCTCAGCACCAAAATAAGATTTAGCCCTATTTTTTCCTCATTTCGCAAAAAACAGTAGAATTATCTACCTCATAAATATTGGCATCCACATGAAACGCAGCGGCTAATTTTAAAAAATCATTTCCAGTATAAGTTATTGCTTTAAAGCCATCTTTACACACAATAATCCCATCTTTTGTTTGCTCGTAATCTATTTCTGCCAATAACTTTTCATTTTGTTTTTTTGTCAATTTATTATATTTAGTAATTCATTTATTATTACCTCTTTTTTAATGTCTGAAATATAAACCTTGTGTCCGGGAGGAAATATTTCTTTCATTAGGTACATTTGTATTGGTGCAATAAAATTGCGGTTTTGCATGGTAATATTGTATTGAACGGTTAGTACATCGGGTAGATTTTCGTGCTTTTCTATCTTTAAAATGAGGCGGTTACTTTCTGCATTTTCTTGCAACGCTAATTCCTTGATATAAAAATTTCCTGCCTGTTTGGCTTTAACGATAGAAGAAAAACCTGTCATACCTTCTGCAATATCCTGATTATATGCAAAATGGTCTGTCGTTTTAAAATCATCTATCCATTTGAGGTCTTTTGAACGGTCGGGCAAAAGGTCAGGATAATGGTTATTGATAAATTCTGCAAGTTTATAAGCAGTAACCATCATCCCCAAGTTTGATAAGTGTTGATTTTTCTCATAGGTATCTTCAAACATATTAGGTGTGTAAAGTAGTGTGTCATAATCCATTTGCAAATCAAACCACTTTGCATTAGGATATTTTTGCAATTCTTCAT
Organism: Lentimicrobiaceae bacterium; assembly: GCA_009787485.1. Classification (GTDB taxonomy): domain Bacteria; phylum Bacteroidota; class Bacteroidia; order Bacteroidales; family WCHB1-69; genus WRNX01. The sequence continues at coordinate 4,182 of WQWP01000163.1, forward strand.
TTAACGTTGTTCTCCAAACATCATA
>WQWP01000164.1 GCA_009787485.1 Lentimicrobiaceae bacterium
TATTGCATACAACCCTCAAAACCCCACCGATTTTACCCAAAACAGCATCCTCAACTCCCAAATAGCCAAATCCATCACCGATAAAGTGATCCCCATGGCAGTAGGGCTAAAGTTTGGGCTGATGTTCAGGACACGGTAAGTGGTTATTTAAGAGAGTTTAAAATCACTCTATTGGACGTTTAATCCAATTAACTTTTAGCTCCAACCTCAAATTTTCCCGAATAAATATTACTTTTGCACCCCCAAATGAGGCTCTGTAGTTCAATGGATAGAACGAAAGTTTCCTAAACTTTAAATTCGGGTTCGATTCCCGGCGGAGCTACGAAAATTACTGTTAAAAACCTTTTTAAGAAATTAGAAACCGATGGAAATTTCAACTAAATACGACCCGCAAGAGATTGAAGGTAAGTGGTATAAATTTTGGGAAGAGCGCCAATTTTTCGCTTCTACTCCCGATGAACGCACGCCTTATACGATTGTCATCCCGCCACCGAACGTAACCGGCGTGTTGCACATGGGACACATGCTGAACAATACCATTCAAGACGTGCTGATTCGTCGCGCGCGCATGCTGGGCTTCAACGCATTGTGGGTGCCAGGCACCGACCACGCCTCTATTGCCACCGAAGCAAAAGTGGTAGCCATGCTCAAAGAACAAGGAATTGACAAAAATTCGCTTACCCGAGAACAGTTTTTAGAGCATGCGTGGGAATGGAAAGAGAAACACGGCGGAATTATTTTGCAGCAATTACGAAAATTAGGCGCTTCGTGCGATTGGAACCGCACCAAATTTACTATGGACGATGATTTATCCGAATCGGTGACAGATGTGTTTATTGATTTGTACGAAAAAGGCAAAATTTACCGCGGCGTGCGTATGGTAAACTGGGATCCTAAAGCGCTCACCGCCGTTTCCGATGAGGAGGTGGTTTATCAAGAGTTGCAATCTAAGCTATATTATATTCAATATAAAATCGAAGGTGCCGAAAATGAATATGTAACTATTGCAACTACCCGCCCTGAAACTATTCTGGGCGATGTTGCCGTGTGTATGCACCCTGAAGATGAGCGCTTTAAACATCTAAAGGGCAAACGCTGCTTGGTGCCGTTAATCAATCGATCTATTCCTTTAATTTTTGATGAATATGTGGAGCGCGAATTTGGCACGGGCGCACTGAAAATTACCCCTGCCCACGACATCAACGACTACCATATCGGCATTACGCATAAATTGCCCTCTATCAATATCTTTAATGATAACGGAACGTTGAATGAAAATGCGGAGATTTTGATTGGAACAGACAGGTTTGAGGCGCGCAAGCAAATCGTTCCCCTGTTGGAAGCCGCCGGAAACTTGGTGAAAATTGAAGATTACACCAACAAAGTGGGCTTTTCCGAGCGCACCCACGAAGTGATTGAACCGAAACTATCACTGCAATGGTTCTGTAAGATGCCCGCAATGGCAAAACCTGCCTTAGAGGTAGTTATGGAGGACACCATCCGCTTTTTACCCGAAAAATTGAAAAATACCTACTCGCATTGGATGGAGAATGTGAAAGATTGGTGCATCAGTCGCCAATTGTGGTGGGGACATCGCATCCCTGCATACTATCTTCCTAATGGTGAGGTTGTTGTAGCGAAAACCAAAGAAATTGCATACGAAAAGGCAATATCGCTTTACGGCGCTCAATTTTCGCCTGAAGATTTGAAGCAAGATGAAGACGTAATGGATACGTGGTTTTCTTCATGGTTGTGGCCGCTTTCCCTGTTTGATGGCATCCGTTATCCTGATAATGAAGAGTTTAAATATTATTACCCCACAACAGTATTGGTAACCGGACACGATATTATTTTCTTTTGGGTAGCGCGAATGATCATGGCAGGATTGGAGTGGCCGCATGAGATTCCGTTCCGCGATGTCTATTTTACGGGCATGGTGCGCGATAAATTGCGCCGGAAAATGTCGAAACAATTAGGCAACTCCCCCGACCCGATTGAATTGATGGAAAAATACGGCGCCGACGGTGTGCGCGTGGGCATGTTATTCTGCTCGCCCGCCGGAAACGACCTCATGTTTGATGAAGCATTGTGCGAACAGGGCAGAAATTTCAGCAATAAAATCTGGAACGCCTTCCGTTTGGTAAAAGGCTGGGAAATAGCTGCCGGCATTCCGCAACCGGAGCACACAAAAATCACCATCGAGTGGTTTACCAATCGTTTAAACGAAGTTACAAGCCGCTTAAACGGCGACTTCGTCAAATACCGTTTAAGCGAAGCCCTAATCAACATCTACAAACTAATTTGGGACGACTTCTGTTCCATCTTCTTAGAGATTGTAAAACCGGCATACCAACATCCGATAGACGCCCAATCATTAACCGAAATTATTAACATTTTCGACCAACTTTTGCGCATCTTGCACCCATTTATGCCTTTCATCACGGAAGAACTATGGCAAAACTTAGCAGCACGCGGAGAAAAAGAATCCATCATGTTTGCCCAAATGCCGAAATTCGACCAAACCTCTGATGAAGTTTTATTAACCTCTTTCGAAAACACCCTAAAAATAGTAGAACAAATCCGCCGCATCCGCGCCGAAAAAAACATCGCACAAAAAATAGAATTAACCTTACAGATAGTACAAGAAAACGGGAGAATATCCCCTTCAAATTTTGAAAGGGTGTCCGGCGCAGCCGGACGAGGTAGTTTATATGAGATATTCCTCCCCATCATCCAAAAACTCTGCAACCTATCCACCATTGAGTACGTTTCAGAAAAACCCACCGGCGCCATATCCTTCATCGAAAACCACACCGAATACTGCATCCCTTTAACAGACACCATTAACGTAGAAGAAGAACTAAAAAAACTGCAAGAAGAATTAAAATACACCGAAGGCTTTTTGCAATCGGTGTTAAATAAACTTTCTAACGAAAAATTTGTATCCGGCGCCCCCGAGCAAGTAGTTGCCGGCGAGCGCAAAAAACAAGCGGATGCTGAGACTAAGATTGCGATGCTGAGGGAGCAGATGGCAGGGCTGATGGGGTAGTTTTTAGCACGCAGATGGCGCGGATTTAGGAGTTAGGTGCCATTTGAGGACAACAACCCATAGTAAATAAACAAATTATAAAGAATAAAAACGAAAAGTTATGCAAAATCTAAAAAAGTACATTTCTATATTGCTCATATTATTGAGCACCATATTTTTATGCACGAATTGCGAAAAAGAACCGGTTACATATCGTTTCACCGATGCAGATAAATTGAAGCTTTTGCCTCACTATACTGAAGGCAAAATTATCACTTTTGCAAATGAAATTGGTGAAGAAAGGAAATTTAAAGTTGAGAAAATTGAACAAATAATTAGTGAACAATTTTGGATAATGGGAGGTTGTGGTGGAAATTGCCATAATTATTTTTACTGCGAATCAAAATATATTTACTTAATTGATTTAGAAACCCATAATAAATTTTATCTTACTTTGGCACGATTCCCTTTAGAGTATAACAAAGCAGCACAGGATAAATACCGTCTACTACCTTCTTCTTTATTGGGACGATGTAGCTCTGGGTGGGATTTTGATCATTATTTTAGTTTTAGTTTTAATACAGAAGAAACAATACAAACATTTATTTTCAATGGAATTACTTATAGAGATGTAATTATTATTAACCGAGGAGAAGTTCAATATGGATGGATTGATAATCCGGGAATGTTTAATGATGCTCAGATTGTCTATTATGACATATATCAAGGTTTGATAGGTTTTGATGACATAAATGATCATCAATGGCGATTAGACAACAGAAAATAACTATAAGAGTTTTGAAAATTGTATACAAATGATTTCCAGCAATCATAAAACCTCATTTTCAACCTAATCAAAACAAAACAACCTCAGTAGCACGGTCAATTGACCTATATCCCTCTAACCTAATTCACCTCATTTCCTGTTTTCAGCGTTGCAACACCCTAAAAATTTTTGAGAACAATTTGATATAATTCTTCCTGTTGCGTATCCATTTTTAGGAGTTTCGATTTGGTTTGTTTTGATTCGGGAAGTGTATAA
>WQWP01000165.1 GCA_009787485.1 Lentimicrobiaceae bacterium
GAAAGTGGCGGATTTGTTTGTTATTAATGATGAAGAAATAGATAAATGCGCTTGTTTGAAGGCGTGGCAGAGTACTTTTGTACTTTAAAAAAATCTACAATTTTTAAAGTGCATATTTAAAAATTGAGAAAATTTTTAAAGATTAGCATAGTAATTGATTTATTAAATGTTATCATAAATTTTTTGTATTTTTTCTTTTAATGGCTGCAATTCGTTTTGAACTACAAACCAAGCAAATTTGTCCTCTATTTGGTAATAGCCATGTACTAAAACGTGCCTCATTTTAACAATAATATCCCATTCAATTTCTTTATGCTCCTGACAAAACTTTTGTGTTAATTTATAACTCGCCTCGCCTATTATTTCTATATTTTTTATGACCGCAAATTTCATCATTTTATTTGCAATAAAATCCTCATAAGTTACATTTTCCGTGAACTCAAAAATGCAGTCAATAGCTTGCAATATATGCTCTAATCTTCCTTTGTCTCTAATCGTTTCTCTCATAAATCAGAATTTTATCATTGTCAATAGCCTCTTTTGCAAAAGTCATTACGCCTCCTTCCGATACCAAATCTACTTTCTTATGTAATAGCTTCTCTATTTTATCCATAATTCTCACGTAATCAAATAATGATATTGTAGCATTTTCATTAAAACGTACTAATATATCTAAATCACTTTTTCTTGTTTCTTCGCCACGAGCATAAGAACCAAATATCCATGCTTTTTCTATAGGGTAAGTAGGAAAAAATGCTTTTAGTTTATCTACAATTACAGGGTTCATTCTCAAAACAAATTACTTTGCGAAAATATGTTTTTTTCTCAATTATGGAAAATTGTCTTTTGAGGGTATTTTGTCCTTTTAACGACACATGTCCCAAGATATAGATAAAAGAAGATACGAACGAAGCTTCTTATTTTTATACGTCTGCATGTAATTTTAAAAATTCATGTTTATTTGCAAATTAAAACCCCTACTCCTCATTAAATTTTACCCCCAATGAAAAACAACTTCGAATTTCAAAACCCCACCAAATTAATTTTTGGAAAAGGAACTATTGCGCAATTGGCTACAGAGTTACCGAAAAATGAAAGAATATTAGTTACTTACGGCGGCGGAAGCGTGAAGCAGAACGGCGTTTACGAACAGGTTTGCCAAGCCCTAAAAGGTTTTGACTATGTAGAGTTTTGGGGCATCGAGCCCAACCCTACGGTAGAAACGTTGCGCAAAGCCATCGCGCTGGGCAAACAGGAAAAGGTTACCTACATTCTTGCAGTGGGCGGCGGCTCGGTAATAGACGGCACAAAGTTGGTGGCTTCGGCAATTCCTTACGATGGAGATGCTTGGGAGCTTGTGCTGAAACCTTCCAAAATCGGGAAAATGATCCCGTTCGCTTCGGTGCTTACGTTGCCCGCCACCGGATCGGAAATGAATAGCGGGGCGGTTATTTCAAATGCCGAAAAACAAGAGAAATATGCGTTTTTTTCTTCTTTTCCGCAATTCTCCATTTTAGACCCGACGGTTACCTTTTCTTTGCCCGATTTTCAAATTGCATGCGGCATTGCCGATACTTTTATTCACGTGCTGGAGCAATATCTTACACTGCCCGGCGAATCTCCGCTGATGGATCGTTGGTCGGAAGGCATTATGCAAACCCTGATTGAGCTGGCGCCCCAAATAAAAGCCGATAAAACCAATTATGATGCCATGGCAGAATTTATGCTTTGCGCTACGATGGCGCTCAACGGCTTTACGGCCATGGGCGTGAGCCAGGATTGGGCAACGCATCTCATCGGACACGAAATCACGGCATTACACGGCACCACACACGGGCAAACGTTAGTCATCGTACTATTGGGCACCATGAAAGTAATGCGCGAACAAAAGAAAGCCAAACTGTTGCAGTACGGCACCCGCGTTTTCAATATTACTGAAGGAACTGACGATCAACGCATTGATAAAACGATTGAAACTACCGAACAATTCTTCCGCTCCATCGGTTTGGCAACCAAATTAAGCGAATTGAACATTGGCAAAGAAACCATTACCACCATTAAGGAAAGATTTTTAAACCGCGACACCCGCTTAGGCGAAGCCGGCAATATAGATGGAAATGCAACGGAAGAAATTTTGAACGCAGCGTTGTAGAAAATGTGAATATTTTTTCTACTTTTGCTCGCCAAAAAAATATCGAAAAAAATAAAAAAAATAAATATGAAAAAGATTACAAACAATGCTTCTTTCGGCAAACTTGCCATGTTATTTAACGCACTCATTTTAGGTATGTTTATCGTTTCTATGGTATGCCTGATGAATTTTGACAAAGTAAATCTCAGGTTGGTATCCGAAACCCCCGCGTATGAAAATGCAGCGCGCGAATTGAACAATGTGGAAAGACCGAGACGCCAAGCGCAAGCCGATGTGGATTACTATGTAAGTAAATTAGAAGGACTGCACCAGGAAGAGATTCCCGCCGACAAAAAGAAAGCGAAAGCACATCAGGAAGAGATAGAAAGAAATGTAAATATATTAGAGACAAAAAAAGATGAATTAGCAAAAATTGATGAAGCTATTCAAATGCAACTAATACTCTTTGAAGCTGTTAAAGTTCCTCACTTTGATTTAATAAATCAGGCTAATTCATCGAAAAAAGTATTTCTAATGGTGATGTGGATTACTATTTTGTTATTTGTAGCTAAAATTTTCTTCTTTGCAACATGGCATTATAAAAACATGAAAAACCTTCGCATCACCTCTCCCTGGATGAAAAAGAGCACGGCGCCTTATTGGGCTTATGTAAGCTGGCTGGTTCCGGGTTATAATTTCATAAAACCTTACGCCGTGTTTACAGAAACATATAATGAAACCAACTACATCCTTTTAGATAAAAACATTATTAAAGAAGACGTTGATAAAAATGCTGATTTTAATTTGGGCTTGTGGTGGGGTTTGCTGCTCGTTACTGTAGTGGCAATGTCGTACATTCTCAATGCCGTTTTCTTCAACGAAGGTCCTATGCACTTGAAATTCTCGCACATAGGTGTGGTAATTACCGCTATTGGTTTTTGGGTATTATATCTGCTTCAGGAAACCGCTTTGATTTATAGAGGCATTAAAATGAATCGAATTCTGTTTGAGAATCATCCCAAATTTGATTAATAGCTATTTACTTTTCTTATAACTCAGCACCGCCCAAGCATTAAACACAACCGCGAAACCACAAAGGGCGAAAAATTGCGGTAGTAACTCCCGCATACTGCTACCTTTGAGATAAACCGCTCGCATCACTTCCATAAAGTACCTCAGCGGATTGAAAGCGGTAATCGTTTGTGCCCATTTCGGCATACTGCTAACAGGGGTGAAAAGTCCACTTAATAAAATGATTATCAGCATAAAAAAGAACATCACAAACATAGCTTGTTGCATGGTGTCGGAATAGTTTGATATGACTATGCCCAAACCCGATACAACAAGAATATAAATTACAGCGTAAAGGTAAATAGTAGCCATACTTCCGGCGGGAAACAGCCCATAAATCAGTGCGGCAAGCCCCATACAAATAGACAAAATCACAAAGCCGATAATCCAATAGGGAATGAGTTTGGCAAGAATGAAAATACCTTTGTTCATTGGTGTTACGTTGAGTTGTTCAGTTGTGCCCAACTCTTTCTCGCCCACAATATTAAGTGCAGGCAAAAATCCCGTGAGCAAAGTTAGTAACATTACAAACAGCGCAGGGATCATAAAAACTTTGTAATCCAACGTTGGATTAAATCTAAATTGAGAATTGAGAGTTGAGAATTGAGAATTAATTCTCCATTCTCCATTCTCCATTCTCAATTCGTTAGCAAAGTCGTTTATAATGCCCGCCAAATAAGCGCTTCCCAAACCGCCCTTCATTCCATTAACGGCATTGGCAGAAATCATTACATTGGCAAATCCCGACTTGTACAAATCTTTTTCAAATGCTGGAGGGATTTCAAGAATAATGTCTGCTTTTCCTGCATCAA
>WQWP01000166.1 GCA_009787485.1 Lentimicrobiaceae bacterium
AACCTTGCCGAAATGTGTCATTTAGGTCTGCCTGTACCCGCAGGTTTAACCGTAACTACCGACTGTTGTACCGCTTATTACGACAACAATTGCCAATTGCCCGCATCGGTGATGCCCGAAGTATGGAAAGCGATGGAATTTGTGGAAAAAGTGATGGGCTTAAAATATGATGATGCCGAAAACCCATTGTTAATGTCTTGTCGCTCAGGCGCCCGCAGCTCGATGCCCGGCATGATGGATACCGTGTTGAATATCGGGTTAACCTCTAAAACAGTTCCCGGGTTAATTAAAAAAACCAATAACCCGCGCTTTGTTTACGACTCTTACCGTCGCCTTATTATGATGTATGCCGACGTGGTAATGGAGAAAGCCGAAGGTTTGGATCCCGCTGATGGAAAAGGAATCCGTAAAATTTTAGACGAAAAATTAGACGAGTTTAAACATGCGCTCGGCTATAAATCAGACACCGACATGACAGCGGATGATTTGAAACAATTGGCAGAAGAGTTTAAAGCATTGATAAAGAAATATATCGGAATTGAATTTCCCGATGATGCACGCATACAATTAGAAGGCAGTATCAAAGCGGTTTTCAAAAGCTGGAACGGCAAAAAAGCAGTTTCTTACAGAAGAATTGAAGGCATTCCGGATGACTGGGGAACTGCCGTGAACGTGCAAGCGATGGTGTTCGGAAATATGGGCGACACCTCCGCCACCGGCGTTGCCTTTACCCGCGACCCCGCTATCGGAACTAACATCTTCTACGGAGAGTGGCTCATCAACGCACAAGGCGAAGACGTGGTAGCCGGTATCCGCACCCCGAGCCCCTTGAACGACGATACTAAAAACGAGCAAAATAAGCACTTACATTCCATGCAAGAGCTGATGCCGGAAACTTATAAAGAGCTTTACGACATCCGTTGCAAATTGGAAGACCATTACAGAGACATGTTAGACATTGAGTTCACCATTCAGGAAGGCATTTTATATATGTTGCAATGCCGCGTTGGAAAACGCACCGGCGTAGCAGCGATGAACATGGCGTTGGATATGCTCCATGAAGGCAGGATTAATGAAAAAGAAGCCGTTTTGCGCGTAAACCCTGTACAGTTGGATGAGTTGCTACACCCCATTTTAGACAGCAAAGACGAAGCAAAACATACCGTTTTGGCAAAAGGACTTCCTGCAGGTCCCGGCGGATCGGTGGGTATCATTGCATTAACCAGCGAAAAAGCGATTGAGTTTGCCCGCGCAGGCAAAAAGTGCATCTTGGTGCGCGAAGAAACAAACCCCGAAGATGTGGAAGGCATGAGCGCTGCCGATGGCATTCTTACTGCCCGCGGCGGAATGACCTCGCACGCCGCTTTGGTGGCCCGCGGATGGGGAAAGTGCTGTATCGTAGGTTGCGACGCGCTGCATATTGATTTGAATAACAACAAAATAAAAATCGCAGGGAAGGAGTTTAAAGAAGGAGAACTATTGAGCCTCAACGGAACAAAAGGTTGGATATATGACCAAAAAATTGAGATGGTGGATGCTACGGAAAATCCACGCCTTCAAGAATTTTTGGCGATGGTGGACAAATACCGCACAATGGGCGTTCGCACCAATGCCGAAACTCCGGAAGATGCACAAAAAGCCATTAAATTTGGTGCAGAAGGTATCGGGCTGTTCCGCATAGAGCACATGTTCTACGGCAAAAACAGCGAGCAACCGTTGGCAAAATTGCGCAAAATGATTTTGGCAGGAAATACTGCTGAACGCGTGATTGCTTTAAAAGAACTCGAACCATTTTTCAAAACGGCTGCAAAAAAGACGTTAGAAGTGATGAACGCTAAGCCGTTGACTTTCCGTTTGATAGACCCACCGCTGCACGAATTTGTTCCTCAAACCGAAGAAAAACAACGCGAACTGGCTGCCGAAATGGAAATGCCGTTTGAAGAGATTAAGCAACGTATTGACGCGCTTCATGAAATGAACCCTATGATGGGATTGCGCGGCGTGCGCCTCGGCATCGTATATCCGGAAGTTACAGAAACTCAATTCCGTGCACTGTTCGAAGCCACCGCCGAATTGATGAAAGAAGGAAAAAATCCGATGTTGGAAATCATGGTACCGCTCACCATTAACGTGGAAGAGTTGAAACACCAAAAAGCGATTGCCGACAAAGTGCAAAAAGAAGTGGAAGCCAAATTTGGAGTAAAAATTGACTATTTATATGGTACAATGATAGAAATTCCGAGAGCCACTTTAGTGGCTGACAAAATTGCCGAAGTTGCGCAATTCTTCTCCTTCGGTACCAACGATTTAACCCAAATGACGCTCGGTTTCTCCCGCGACGACGTAAATGCCATTATTCATAATTACATGGACAATAGAATTTTGGATAACGACCCCTTCAACACCTTAGACCAAGAGGGGGTAGGCGAATTAATTGAATTAGGCATCGAGCGCGGACGCAAAACCAACCCGAATTTGAAAATCGGCATTTGCGGCGAGCACGGCGGCGACCCTGCTTCCGTAGAATTTTGCTTCAGAGCCGGCATGACTTACGTTTCCTGCTCACCATTCCGCGTGCCGATTGCAAGGTTGGCGGCGGCGCAGGCGGCGATAAAGAGCAACAAACCCAAATGCAGCTGCTAATACATTGCCGTTGGCTTTAGCCAACGGATAACAGAAAATGAAATTAAATGGCTTTAGCCCAAAATGAATTTGGCTAAAGCCATTTGTTTTTGCTTTTCTTTTTCCGTCAGTTAAAACTGACGGCAATGATAAAACTGACGGCAATGATAAAACTGACGGCAATGATAAAACTGACGGCAATGATAAAACTGACGGCAATGATAAAACTAATGTTACATTTTATATCTTTGCCCGTATTGTAAGATATGAACACCGAAATTTTTCTTCAAAGAGTAACCTTCATTCGCCCCGACCTGGAGCGTTTGGCACGAAGAAAACTCACTGTTCAAGCAGATGCAGAAGATTTAGTGCAAGAAGTATTAATGCGTTTGTGGCTCATCCGCGAGAAATGGGAAACCCACCAAAACTGCAAACCGCTGGCTATAAACATTCTGGAACACTGCGTCATTGACCGCTATCGTAAAAGCAGAGAAATGGAACCTATCGAAAATCAACCTCTTGTAGCTCATACAGCCACTCCGCATCAATACACGGAAGCCAAAGATTTAGGACGTTTTATTTGGAAACTGATAGAGCAACTCCCTCCACTACAACAACTCATCATGCGTCTAAAAGACATCGAAGGCCACGAAGTAGAAGAAATCGCCCAAATCGTAAACGCCACCCCCGAAGCCGTGCGCATGAACCTCTGCCGCGCAAGAAGGAGAATTAGAGATGGGGTGGAAGGGGAGAGGGATTGCGGGTCAAGCCCGCAATGACGAAAAAAAATCCCCTTCAATTTTTGAAGGGGTGCCCGAAGGGCGGGGTAGTTAATATAAAAATGAATACATTAAAATGAATAACCAAAAACCAACAATCGAAAAATACTTCTCCGGTGAAACCACAAAATCAGAAGAACTCGAAATCCTGCAATATTTCTCTTCCGAAAACATCGCCCCGGAATTAACCCAATACCAAAACTACTTTCGCAGCTTGGCAAGTTTAAAAATCCACTCCCACTCCATAATCCCCGAAGAAGACTACGAAAACTTCACCTCATCATTAATCCACAAATATTATTACATAAAACGATTTGCCATTACCTTCGCCGTAGCCGCTTCTGTAGCATTATTCCTGCTGTTTTTCCCATTTCTACACAAAAACAACAACTTTGTAGTCATTAACGGCAAAAAATACACCGACAAAAAACAGATCGAGCTGGCTTTCCACACTTCGATCGAAAACGTGAAATTAGACGTGAAACAAATATTCGATGATTTAGATAACGATTTATTCAATTAATAAAAACAAAGAACTATGAAA
>WQWP01000167.1 GCA_009787485.1 Lentimicrobiaceae bacterium
TACATATTTAAACATAAAACCTTTAGGGAAATAGTGCTTGGTGTCGTTCGGATCTTTGCGTAAATGCCTGATAATATAATCGGAACGCAGGTTGATGATGTAACCGGCAATAAACAAGCATGTTCCAAGTATAAATTGCCACGAACAGAACCAATTGATACCTGCTTGCACAAACAATGCCTGAGGCTCTTGAATATAGGCCACATAAAAAATCCAATAGCCTTGCATCATGGCATTTAAAATGTTAAAAGAGATTCCCAAACACATAATTCCGATGGGCATGCATCCTTTCCCTTTAAGCAAAAACGGAAAGATTAAAGTGCGCTGAATGTAGTGCGATTGAAAAATTAACAAAAAGACTAAAGGCACAACCTCCCACCTTTGCGGCGAACACAGCCATAAAATAATCATCGCGATGAAGATGGGAAACTCCATGAAAAACCACGCCCATTTATTGCTGATGGTTTTGCCCCATTTTTCATTCCGCAGCATGCCATAGCCGGCTTCCACGTGATACAGCGTAATGAAGGTAGCGATGGCTATCACAATCATTACCCATAAATAAATATAAAAAGCGCTGAGGAACATGGTTTTAGTGGTTAGTGGTTAGTGGTTAGTGGTTAGTGGTTAGTGGTTAGTGGTTAGTGGTTAGTGGTTAGTGGTTAGTGGGAAGTGGTTAGTGGTTAGTGGGAATTAACCGTTAATCACTAATCACTAATCACTATTTCAAACGGCATCCGTGCCTGCACGCCGCTGGTTTCGGTTATGGTTTTAATTCCTTTGTAGGTAAAATAGAGTTCGCCAAGTTGCTGTTGCAGTGCGCGTTCTATTTTGAGGTCGGTATCTGTGTTGGAGGAGAATAATCTGGTGAAGAAGTCTTGTTTTCTGGGGTAGTGCATAATTCCGAAATCCGTAAGTTCGGCTAACTCGGCGGCTTTGGCAACGGCGTCGTTAATAGTGCCTAATTGGTCTATCAAGCCTAATTTTATGGCTTCTGTTCCCGACCACACGCGACCCTCTCCAATTTTGTGCACCTCTGCCAAGGGAAGGTTTCTGCCATCGGCAACCCGTTGGGTAAACAGGGCATAGATATCTTCAATGAGCATGGTCATTCTTTTCGTTTCCAGCTCATCTAACGGGCGACCCACCACCGTCATATAATCGGCATGTGGGTTGCTTTTTGCTACATCAAGGGTAATGCCTAATTTGGTTTTGAACATTCTTTGCAGCGAAGGAATTATACCCAACACGCCGATGGAGCCGGTTAACGTATTGGGTTGTGCCATAATATAATCGGAGTTACAAGCGATGTAATATCCTCCCGATGCGGCATAATCGCCCATGGAAGTAACCACTTTTTTACCGGCGGCTTTTGCCAGCTCAATCTCGTGCCAAATCATTTCGGAAGCGGCTGCGCTGCCCCCACCCGAATTAACACGCAACACAATGGCTTTCACTTTATCGTTCTGATACGCTCTGCGAATTTCCCTGCAAAGGTTTTCGGAATAGATATTTCTATCAGTTCCTCGTCCGTCCATAATATCTCCGAAAGCATAGATAATGGCTACATTTTCCGCTTTCCGTTTTTCCGTAACGGCTCCTTTGTAGGTGTTAACTGTAACGCTATTAATTCTGGCTTTTTCAGCTATACCTAATGTTTTTCGTAAAAAACTTTGATATTCAATAGGATACAAGATAGCGTCTATCAATCGCAATTCTTGACATGCGTTTGCATTTAAACCAAGTAATTGATTGGCAATGAGATTCAGAGAGTCTATAGAAATATTTCTGCTTTCGGAAACATCGTTCGTATAAACGCTCCAAAAATCATTTACCAAAAGCATCATTTGTTCACGGTTGGCGGCGCTCATTTTATCCAGCATAAACGGCTCTACTGCACTTTTAAACGTGCCGTGCCGCAGAATATCCATATCAATATTCAATTTATCTATCAATCCTTTAAAAAACATGAGTTGAAAACTTAACCCTTTCAAGTCCACATGTCCATAATTACTCATAAAAACTTTATCGGCAACGGAAGCGATGTAATAAGCTCTTTGTGAGTAAGATTCACTGTAAGCGTAGATAAATTTTCCGGAGTTTTTAAAATTTTCCAATGCGGCTCTGATCTCTTTCAATGTGGCTTGACCTGCCGAAACGAGCGGAGGTATTTCAAGGCTTATTCCTTTAATATTGGGGTCATTAGCCGCTTTTGTGATGCCGGCTAAAATGTCGTCCAAACCGGTAGCGGAGTTTACTAAACTTTCCAAGCCGGTGTTTGCAAACGGGTTATCTTCGCCCCGCTCTTCAATGTTGCCGGTTAATGTAATTCTGAGAATAGAGTTGCTTTTCGTGTAATTGGGCGAAGAGGCGAGCATTGCCGCTACCATGCCGAGCACCAAAAAGAGCGTTAGAATACTAATAACAATGTTGGCAAAGAAAAAGCCTACCATTGAGCCGAACACTACGCGCCAAAATTTGCGGCTGCGAGTTTCGGGTTTGCGTTGAAAATACGAATTTTGATCCATGACGAAATAAATTTACAATTTAAGACGGCAAAGATAATATTTTCTTTAAAATTTCTACTTGTCAAAAACAATCTCCCTATTCTCCCTGTCAATCGTGTACGCACCCCACTCCTCCGTAATAAATTCCGTTCCCACCACAAACGTTGCCGGAAGCCCTTTCTTAACAATCACTTTCACGTTTTCAGCGTAATCATCGCCCATTGCTAATTCGCGGAGATAAAGGACAGCATTTTCTATAATAGAGCCATCTTCTGGTTTGAGCGCTTTTTCACCGAGCTCAAAATCATCAATTTCAATGGTTATGTCGCGCAGAAATCGGGTGGCGGTTTCATAATCCATAAAAATATCTTCTGTTTTTTTGGAGCTAAGCACAAAGTTTACATTTTTTCCGTTTGCTCTGCAACCTCCGGTAACCACATCTCCGTTGATTTGCACGGGGATGAAATGTCTTTTAATTACTGCAATCTGTTTTTTAATAGTAACAGGCCCAATACTATCGCTTTTCGGCACATAGTCATCGCGAAGCACAAAAAACTCTGTTCTCCGGTTTAGTTGGTGCGCTGCTTCCTGTTGGTCTTTCGGCAACGCCTTGATATAGTTGTCGTCTAAAGTAACCCCTCTTCTGAACTGATACATTTTTCCCTCGTAAGGCACTAAAATGTCTTTTTCTAATTTGCGTGGGCGGCTTTTGCCATATCCTTTAGGCGCAATTCTTTCTGCGTCTATTTTCATTTCATTTACCAAGAAATTCACACATGACTGGGCGCGGTTTTGCGACAACAAGTCATTGCGTTCTTCCGAGCCTCTGCTGTCGGTGTGTGAACGAAGTTCTACCACTAAATTTGGGTTTTGCACCAAAACATAGAATAAAGACATTAAAGAATCTTCATATTGCGGTTTTAAATCCCACTTATCCAAATCATAATAAATATCGGGCATTACAATCGGGTCTTTTGGGATGCGTGATAACAGGAAATCCTGGCGAATATCCGTGTCTTCGTTTAATCCGATGGTCGTTTGCACGGCATTGGGAATATCCCAGTATCCTGTTTTTTTGACTTTTATCGTGTAGGTCGTATTCATCAAAATTTTGGTTCTGTCGAAGGCATAATATCCTCTTACATCGGTGAATGCTTTGTAAGAAGTTCCGTTAGAGCCGATGACTTCAATTTCGGCGCCGTCAATAAACTGCCGGTTGCTTTCATCGCGCACGGTTCCGGCAAGCGTAAACACCGTGGGGCGAAGCGTGAAGTAGTAAATATCATCGCCGCCTTTTCCGCCGGGTCTGTTGGAAGAGAAAAACCCTTTTTCCAAATAAGGCGCTTTCGATTTGGGGTCAATGATTTCCTCATCGTCGAAAGCAATGCCGA
>WQWP01000168.1 GCA_009787485.1 Lentimicrobiaceae bacterium
AAGTTCAATAGGCTTTTCGCAAAGTTTAGGCGTCGGATCAAAATTACAAATGATATTCGACCTTTCGGCAAATGATTCTTTATTACCTTCATAAACAGCTGTTACATTATAAGCATAAACGCCTTCTTCAACATTTTCTTCCGTAAAATTAGTTACCGTAAGCAGTGTTTCATTTAAACGTTCATTATTGCGGTAAATGTTATAGCCCACAGGGGTTCCTTCTTCCGGCGCCTCCCATGTAATCGTGATGTTATTGCTTACTAATACGGCTTCTACATTTCCAACACGCGGAAAGAGTTCAGGGAAAAGAACAGAATAGTCAAGAGTTTGCCCATAAGTATAAGTATCGCATGCTCCGGGTACGCTTCCACCATCTCTTGTTCTGATTCTGAAACGTTGGATGCCGGGAGCTACATCTTCAGGAATTGTAAAGTTTGCAGAATATTCTGTTCCAACTGTCGCACATGCAATTGTAAACAATGATTCGCTATCATCAAAAACATTATTCCCGTTAAAATCTATCCATCCTCTTACTCTGTGCCCCTGGTAGCCTACTTTTACTTTAATGGTGTATTGCTCACCGGGTACCAAGTCTAAAATAACATCTGTATAATCAGTATATCCGATAGTGGGCGTACAAGTAGGAGGATCATCGTGTATAACAGATTGGTCATTGGTTTTAACTATCACCAGAGAAGTAATTCTATCCTGATATCCGCTACAATTACTATTTCCCGGCATACAGTAATTATTTGAACCGGAACAAGTAGCTGTAAATGGAGCTGTGAACGAGAGTCCATATTGCGCATCCAATAAGAGATCAAAGTTTGCTTCATGTCCGAAAGGCATGCTCGGGTCGGAAATTACGGTAAAGGTAAGTTCCATTGTTTCACCGGGCGACAATTTTTGTCCTGCACGATCCTCTTCGGCGCAAGCAAGCGTAACATATGGGCTGCCAACTTCTAAATTACCTATCACATTAAATGCATCGGCGCCGCCTTTATTTTCTACTACTGTTGTAATGGTAATTACTGCGCCTTTCTCTAAATTACCGTTTTCAGCACCATCTATCAAAACTTTCGACATTGAAAAATTCGGAGCAAAAGCTTTCACCGGCAGTTTGCTTGTCCAGGATGCTTTGCCGCCTTCCGAAGCAGTTATATCTGCAATGAAAGTTTTATTATCAGGAATATCATTAGCAACGGTAACATTGAATTTCACGGTAGCAGAGCCATCGGGAGCAATACTTCCGCAAGTGGCTGTGTTATTGACAACAGTTAATTGCGAATCATTGGAAGAGAGCGTTACCGTAAGCGCGCCGGTAGCTTCCACGCCCACATTTTTCAGGGTAACCTCAATTTCGGTATTAGTAGAAATATAGGTTAATTTTTCTTCATCCGGAACAGTATAACCGCCCGGAACAACGTATGCACCTTCTGCCGGTGTGGCAAGTATATCGGTATTAATATAGGTTACTTTATTGTGTCCTACTATTGCAAGCGTAAGAGGATCCGGTGAAGCGATAGGCTCGTATAAATTAAGATTGGCTACACCACCTGCAACTACCGCAGTTCCTAATATAATCACCTCATCGTCGGAATCAACCGTTGACATGGTAACTAAAGCGCCTTCCGCATCGCAAGTAACGGAAAACTCACTCATGCCAAAGAAGATAATGTTGTTGTGAGATACGGTCATCTCTTGCGGGGTTTTTGAGCGTATCATTAATGACGGGTCGCCAAAAACCAACCACGAATTGTAGTCTCCCAACTTGCTTGACATACCTGCAGAATTATAGTTTGTTTGCATTAGCATTTTTTGTGAGCTATTAAGCCAAACGCCTGCAATAGTTCTCAAGATACCCGGTTGAGCTCCTGAATATGGCGATGGGAGGTCAAGAACGCTGTTCACATATTCGTCTTGTGCTGTCATTGGGGGTTGCCAGCCAATACTAATAGTTGCTCCGAATGCAGCAATTGCTCCTGCCGGTTGTCCGTTGTATGTATGTCTCATAAACACTTCAGCTAGACAAGGGTCATTGTCTGTATTGTACTGCCAAGGTCCAAATTCGCCATTGTTACACGCTACCAAATGGATGAAAGGCAATTTGTTTGCATTTTGCAACTGATCAACGTTTGTAGTAGAGTAACCTGCAACCGACCAGCCTGTTGGAGAACCGTGATTGCAATAATTCAGGAGACTTGCGCCTGCATTAATCCGCGAATTAATTTGAGCGGCAGTTGTGTTTGGTACTCCGGCGCCGCCATCATACTCTTGCCAAACAGTGGTGTAACCATTAGCCAGTAAACGATTTCTAATATTGTTCATGTGAACGTGGTCTGCTTCGCCGTCGTCATGTCCGCTGCCGGCACCTTCATTTCGTGCAACTCCGATACCTGTAGATAACCACGTATCAGATGCATTGAGGTCGCGTTCGTAATGGATTGAACGTTGTACTTGTGTTTGTACGTGTGCCGGTGTTTCGGCAGAAAATCTTCCGATAAGTATTTCTAAATAATCGTCGTTTCCAACAAGTTTTCCGTATGTAACGTCAGACCGGACAGTTCCTACTGCATGTGGCGGCAGTTGTTGGTGATCGCCTACCAAAAGTACGTACGCCAAATTATTATCAGGGTCGTTGTAAAAATTTGAGATGTAAGTTTTTATATTAGCGGCAGTTAATGGGGCAATTGCCGAAGTAGGAACTATTGTTGTTTTACGTCCAATCGTTCGTTTCCAGTCAACGTAAGGTTTCATATCACTTACCCAAGGGGTATGGCATATAACTAATATATCGCCATCTTCTCCTGTAGGATAGCCTCTACTAAGGGAAGAATAGTTAATAAACAAATTGTTATACATCCCATGAAATTCAGGTTCAATCGTGCTGTGTCTTTTTTGGGTGGTAAACTCGTTTACGCTTGCACTACGAGTATTGTTTACCGTAACGGTGATTTCAGAGTAGATTCTCAAAACTTTGGAAACGGGGTTGTATTGCACAGGATAAACAACAAGTACTTGACCTCTAACATCACGCATAATAAAAGGCTCGTCAAGAACAGCCAAGTTGCCGGGGAAGAATGCATCTTTGGTATAAACCTCTCCTTTCACGTAAGGAACGGTTGCCGGATCAATGCTACGGGGCAAATTTCCTTTCGATGGCGCAATCTCAATGTTTTCAATTTCGGTGTATTCGCCATACGTAATATCTAACTCCGATGCGCCAACATCCGGAATAATAATCGCCGTGGACAAGTAAATAAGCTCCGGAACTCCTTCTATAAGTATAACGGGTGCATTCGTAGAACTCATTTTGTTCATGATACCATAATCGGTTTCAGTGGCAATTAAATTCAATTCATTCAAATTAAACTTAATGGTAGTAGAAGTTCCACGCTCCGCCACCAAAGTTACTTCGTTTGGGTAAACGTAATTAGTTCCAACAATAATTTGTTGATTTTGTGCATTGATGTTCACCATAACAAACACCAGCACAATGAAAAAGGAAAAGATTTTTTTCATATTAAAGATTTTTTGGGTTGATTTTTTACTTTTTGCTAATAAAGATGCAAAAATAGTAAAATATGCATGTAAAATGTGTTTTTTTGCAGAAAAAGGCTTATTCTTATTTCCTAGTGCTGCTAAATTTTGCCAGCACTAGAAAATAAGAGATTTAGCAAATTTTCCCGAAATTCAAAAATAATCGAAAAAAGTGTATTTTCGCCGCTGTTTTTTTAAAATTTACGAAAATAGTGTACCCACCAACTGTGTCTTTTGTTGAAAACTTTTTCAAAAATAACTTGA
>WQWP01000169.1 GCA_009787485.1 Lentimicrobiaceae bacterium
AGGAGAAGAGGAGAAAGGAAAAGGCGCGAAAGCACGAAGGCACGAAGGAAACGGTAGAATATCCCCTTCAAATTTTGAAGGGGTGCCCGAAGGGCGGGGTAGTTTATATGAAAATCTCAGATTTCTTTTCGAGTATCGCAACCATTATACTGACAATCTTTCTATTACCGAAACCTATTTAGCCGAAAACAACTACGAAGAAGCCTTGGCTACTTTAGCAAATATGTACAACCAATTTGAAGTTGCCGAAGAACAGCTACTCGAATTAAAAGGCATGGAAACCTACACCCGGTGGTTACAACAATTGGAAAATGAACGAAAAAATATTTATGAATTGTCGGATAAAGAACTTGATTATTTAGCAAACTACGTTGAAACCAACACCGGTCGCGGCAGCGTGTTTGCCCATAACATTTTGTGTGCATTGTACGGCATCTGCCCTGAAGAGGTGGGAGGTGAGCGGTATGAGATAGGCGGTGATGAGGATGAGATTTCTCGCTACACTCGGAATGACGGCGAAAAATCCCCTTCAAATTTTGAAGGGGTGCCCGAAGGGCGGGGTAGTTTATATGAAAATATTACCATTTATCCAAACCCCACCACCGGAGAATTAGAAATTAGGAATTACGAATTAGGAACCGCAGCCCCGTTAGGGGCAAGCTCAGCGAAGCTAATAAAGAGTGTTGAAGTTTTCGATGTTTACGGAAGAAAAGTATCATCTCATCATCTAATCGCCTCATCATCTAATCATCTCATCAACATTTCGCATTTGCAGGCAGGTATATATTTTGTAAAAATAACCACCAAAGCAGGCGATGTGGTGAAGAAAATAATAAAGCAATAAAAAACTAAACCAAAAACAATTTTAATAATACACATATTATGAACCCTTTATTTACCCCAAACATCTATCAAGAAAGAAGAAACAAATTGAGCGCAGCCTTCCCTCACGGCGTTGCACTGTTTCTATCCAACGGAGAATCTCCCGTTAATTATCCGGCAAATACCTATCGCTACCGGCAAGACAGCAATTTTTTGTATTTTTTCGGATTAGCCATTCCAAATGTTGTAGGAGTCATTGACTTTGAGCAAAATAAATCCATATTATTTGGAGATGATTTTACTATTGATGATATTATTTGGATGGGAGACCAGCCCAAAATGTCGGATTTAGCGACTCAAATTGCGGCAGAGGAAGTGCGTCCGTTAGCAGAATTATCTTCATTTTTGAAAGGCAAATCTGTTCATTTTACGCCGCCTTATCGTGCAGAAAATAAAATTGAGTTGGCGCGCTTGTTGGGAAAAACCCTGGAAGAACTCACGCCTTCTGTAGAGTTAATTAAAAAGATTGTCTCGCTTCGCGAAATTAAATCGCTCGAAGAGATTGTACAAATGGTTGAAGCCAACGAGATTGGTGCTTTCATGCACAAAATGGTCATGAAATTTTGCAAACCGGGGGCTACCGAGCGGCAACTTTTCGGCATCGCGGAAAGCATCGCATTGACTATGGGAGACGGCACGTCGTTTCCTATCATCCTTTCGCAAAACGGACAAACGCTGCATAATCACGATCATAGCTTAACGTTGGAAGAAGGCAGGCTGCTGGTAATGGATTCCGGCGCTGAAAATGTAATGAACTATTGCTCCGACCATACGCGCACGTTGCCGGTTTCCGGAAAATTCTCAACCCGGCAAAAAGAGATTTATGAAATGGTGTATCAAGCCAACATGGCGGCAATTGCCAACTGCAAACCCGGAATACAAAATATGGAAAATTATAAACTTGCCGTAACGATTTTAACCGAAGGGCTTCAAAAAATCGGATTGATGAAAGGCAACCTTGAGGAATCGGTGGCTTTGGGCACGCATGCCCTGTTTATGCCGCACGGCTTGGGACACCAAATTGGCTTGGATGTGCACGATATGGAAGATTTTGGCGAAAATTACGTGGGCTACGACGATACCATTCAGCGCAGCAGCATCCCCGGATACCGCTCGCTGCGCATGGCAAAAACATTGCGCCCCGGACACGTAATAACCGTTGAGCCGGGCATCTATTTTATTCCACATCTTATTGATATTTGGAAAAAAGAAAAGAAATTTGAAGCATTTATCAATTATGATAAACTGGAAAATTATAAAGGCTTCGGCGGTATCAGAATTGAAGACAGCGTGTTGATTACTGAAGAGGGAAGCCGCGTGCTGGGTACGCATTTGCCGAAATCGGTAGAAGAAATTGAAACTATTTTACAATCATAACCTGTTTTTTATGATTGGAGTTTGTTCATAATAATATTATGCTATGAGAAAGAAAAAAGAACCTCAAAATCTGGGCATTCCCAATAAGGTATTTGCGCAAATAATACCCATGCCCAAAGAAGCTTGGACAAAAAATATTTCTTACAGTTTTTTTGCTTCTCCGTTTGGAGAAATGATTGTGGCTTCTATGCCCCAAGGTGTTTGCTACATAGGTTATGTCATTCCAAATGAAGATCCGCTGCAAGAATTGCGCGATAGATTTCCCAAAAGCATATTCAGGCTTCAAAAAAACAGGCGGCACGAACATGCGGAAAAACTGTTTGCCGGCAAGTGGAGAAAGAGAAAACCGCTGTTATTGTATTTAAAAGGAACGAATTTTCAGCTTCAAATTTGGGAAGCGTTGCTGCAAATTCCTACCGGCAAATTATCTACGTATGGCAAAATTGCTACCGCTGTGGGCAGCCCGAAAGCGCAGCGCGCAGCAGGATCGGCAATAGGAAAAAATCCCATATTATACATCGTGCCTTGCCATCGTGTGATTGCACAAAATGGAAAATTAGGAGGATTTTACTGGGGCATTGAAAAGAAAATGGAACTATTGAATGTGGAAAATGCAGGTTATTTGCATTTTACTTCATAAGTTACACCATCTATCTCATGAAGAGGTCTGCTATAATCTGCACAAGTATTACTTGATTCTTTTACAAAACGACCCCCCGTGTAATCTTTGTCAAGTTCTCCGTTAATATAATGGTCGCAGTTGCAATATTTATTGCAAGAAAAAGCCAATAACGCGCATACAGCAAATAAAAGAATAACAATTTTTTTCATATATAATGGTATTAAAATTTCTTGGTCGCGAAAAAAGCAAATTTATTGATACAAATTTTCAAAAAGGCGTAAAAATTACATTCAGGTGAAAAATATTTTATTTTTCACTATTAATTCAAATGATAAAATACTATTTTCGCGACTGAATTATAAACGAAAAATTAAATATGACAGATAGAACAAAAGATATATTAGAATAGCGTTTTGCTATATTTTGCCTTTGAAACTTCCACTAATTCAAAAGTAACCAAGAATAAGTAAACGCTCGCGGATTGCGGGCTTTATAATCTTGGTTACAGGTTGTGGAAGACCTCAAAGGCGGATTACTAAGTCCGCTTTTTTTATTTGCCAAATTTTGAAACAACAATACATTCACCCTTAAAAAACAAACAGTATGAAACGAAAAATTATCTTTTTATTATGGTTTGCCATCCCATTATTTTGCATGGCACAAAGCGGCTTAGCTTTTAGTTATGAGTATGACGCTGCGGGTAACCGTGTACTTCGCAAAGTGATTATATTTGACCCTCAATTTACACCGCCACCGCCTCCGGAGGCTCCACCTCTTGCTGAAAAACCGGTAGAAATAGAAGAGAACTTAATGCCCTTAACGTCTTTAACATCCATAGAGCCAACGGCACCGGAAGCCCATACCCAATACTTTGTAGAAAAAGTAGCCCAAGTAGAACTGAAAATCTACCCC
>WQWP01000170.1 GCA_009787485.1 Lentimicrobiaceae bacterium
CACAAAAGAATTGGTTCCAAAAATGATGTACCAGGTACACATTGATGATTTAGTTCCGCAGAACAATTTTTACCGTTTATTGGATAAGGAATTGGATTTACACTTCCTATATAAAGCCACTGCTCAATATTACGGTTATGAGGGTCAAGAAAGTATAGACCCTGTAGTGTTTTTCAAAATCTGTTTGGTGGGATATTTAAACAACATTAACTCCGACCGAAAACTTATCGAATATTGTAGTGACAGCTTGGGTGTTAGATTGTTTATAAGATATGACATTGATGAGCCTCTTCCTTGGCACAGTACGATCAGTCGTACGCGCCAACTTTATGGTGATGAAGTGTTTTTGGAACTGTTTCGTAAAATACTCACCTTATGTGTTGAAAAGGGTATGGTAAAAGGAAGACGTCAGGCTGTGGACAGCGCATTTATTAAAGCTAATGCAAGTATGGACAGCCTAATAGAGAAAGAGGTAATTGAAGATGTTGCCGTTTATGCTGATGAACTTAATGAGAACAGTGAGTTTAAGGTAACAGCCCAAATGGATTGAACTGTGCACTAACAGTAATTGATGCCGTGCAGAATAATACTGTTGCTAATGAATTTAAAATCAATCTTATTTTGCCATAAACATTCCTTATCCAAACTAAATACATCCTATTTTTTACAATTTTTGTTCATTTTCTTTTCTGTTTTTTTCGCACCGCAACTTTCTGGGTGGCAGCTAACGTGCCGGGTATTGGCGAGGTAGCGGCTTCCACAACACTTGCCTACGAGTAACCGCCGCGAAAATAGCAATTATTGTCAAACGAGGGTAGAGCCGCTATCTTGCCAATACCAAGTTAGCAGCAGTGGTCGCCATTAACTTTCTCTTTTTTTCGGTCATAATTGTCAATATTCCTTTTCCTTCTAGTCAATACAGCCCTTGTTTTCTGAATAAGGTAAAGGATAGTATTTAATCAGAACAAATCTTTATTTCATATACTTAAAAGGCATCTTATCAATCTCTTCAATGCAAAAAATTTCAGCATATTGAAGGGCAGAGGCATAAGATCTATCACAAGCGATAATAGCATAGATAGTGTCTCTCTCCATATACTTTTTTGGCAATTTATTAATTACAGGACGCTCCCATCCCTTGACAAGATAAATTCCTCCTCCCTCAAAATAAGTACCATCTTCTAAATAAAAACCAGTTTCGTCATATTCATAAAAATTAGCATATATTGTATATCCTAAATCCGTTTTGTCATAAGGTTTTTTACATATAATAATAGCTCCTGTGTAAACGTAGTAATCATATTTTTCGTAATCGTGTGCTCTGAAACAATTCTTTTCTTCTATATTTTTGACACATCCCGTAAATATTAATGTCACTAAAACGAGAAGAATAAATGTATTTTTTTTTGTTCTAACTAATAATAAAAGTTTTTTCATAACAAAATTATTTAATGATTGATAGTTTTCAATTTATATTTTAAAACTTTACGCTGTTTTTGTTCTTCCATTGCTGCTAACTCCTAAATATGCGCAATACAACAAATCTAAGACAGCCCAACCTCCCCCGCCTTCCTCCACAAACGATAAACCCCTACCCCCACACAAAACGCACAAAATAAAACCACAGGATAAAACTCCGGAATTTGGCTCGGGTCAATGGCTTCCAAATCAATACCGCGACGTTGGGCACCATAATCAAAAATAAGGCTGACTGCATTGTGCATGAGATGAGCGATAATTGGCAACCATAACGATTGGCTCCAAACAAATAAGTACCCTAAATAAATTCCAAGTAAAAAACGGGGAATAAACCCGTAGAATTGGAAATGAATGGCGCTGAAGATGAATGCGGTTACGATAATGGCAACGTGCTTGTTGGCAAACCATTTCGTAAAAAACGGTTGTAGCGTTCCTCTAAATAAAAACTCTTCAAATATGGCGGGAAAGAGCGCCATAACCACTATGTTTAACAATAAGATGGGAATAGTTGAATGAGCGGTTAACATTTGTATTGCCGCTTTGCTCGCTTCTTCCATGTTGCGCATCCACGTTTCAATCTGCTGCATGGATTCGGGAAGTGTAATTTGCTCGTTAAGATGACCCAGACCGGCAATTACAGGCAAAATAAATAATGACAAGATCAAGACATAACCCACCAGCGGCGGCGGCGCAATCTTATCGGCTGCGCTGTAAGAAAACCATTTTTTTGTTGCAAAATAGGAAAAGAATACAGCAGGAGCAAAAAAGATTCCGAATGAGCTAATTGATTGTATTACATACAAATACCATCGAGAGCCTATGGACAATTCGCTCAACTGCCCCACTAATAAACTTAAAGAGCTAAAGATAATTACGCCACCTGCAATAAATAGAAGCAGGTAAGCCAACTGAAGCCAATATGATTTATCTGTAAAGTTCAATTAATCTCAATATTTCGGGATGAGCTTTTAATATGGGGGAAAGTTCTACAAAATTCTTGTGCCACTCGTAATTCATAAGTAGCGCATCGCTCAGATAGTTAGAGCCTTCAACATTTTTTTCATCTATAAAAAAACAAGCGGCTAAATAGTAGTACATCTTGGCGCGCGCCTCCTCCGTTACATATTTACTGTACAAAAACTCTTCGAGAATATACCCGCCAATATCACACATTTTATTGTAAATGCAAAATTGTGTGATGAAAAAGAAAAAGTGATCGCTGTTATCTAAGTGGCTGAGTGTTAGTTCTGCTAATTTGTAAATAAATTTAGCATCCTCTTCCGATTCGAAAAAGGTAACCACTGTAAATAGAAGTTCAATGTTTTGAGGATTTTTTTCGAAAGCGCTGATCACAAAAGCGCGTGCTTCGGCAATTTTTCCTAACTCGCTTAAAGCGTTTACTATACCCAGCACAGCTTCGTTGTATGTAGGATTTTGCTCTAAGGCTTTGTAATAATATTCCAGCGATTCTTCAAACCATTTTTGAACGGCGTAACAATCCGCAATACTTGTAAGCGCCTGAAAATCTTCTTTATCAAGATCGTATGCTTCAAAATAATGATGCAGGGCTTTGTCGTAATCTTTCAATTCGAAAAAGGCGTTTGCCATATTAAAATGTGCGGCAGCAATATTGCCATCGCACGTTAAGGCAAAGTTATAGGCATCAATCGCTTCTTCAAAGCGGCTGTTCCAGCTCAATGTGAATCCCAATCCAAACCAGGCGGCTCCCATTAAAGGAAATTCTTCGGTAAGAATAGTAAAAAACTCAACGGCTTCCGCCGGTTTGTTCAGTTCTTCAAAGAGATACGAATAAGTAAACAGATTGTCTCCAAACACAGGATCGCTTTGCAGCGCAAGGCTTACATGTTTAATGGCAGTCAAAATATCGTCTTTTCTCACGTACTCATGCCCCATTAAGAAGTGAATATCAGGGTCGTTGGGCTCTAACGCCAACGCTTTATTCAGCCATTTAATGGTTTGATTCGATTTTTTATTGGTCATATTCGACAAGAATACTTTTTCAATATAAAGATCGGCAGAAGGCGGAAAAGTACGTTCGATCTCATCCAACTCTTTTTCCGCCATTTCCATTTGAAACTCAAGAATATAATATTTCACGCG
Organism: Lentimicrobiaceae bacterium; assembly: GCA_009787485.1. GTDB lineage: Bacteria > Bacteroidota > Bacteroidia > Bacteroidales > WCHB1-69 > WRNX01. The sequence continues at coordinate 3,601 of WQWP01000170.1, forward strand.
GAAAATACGAAATTGCGACTCGTTCGGAAACTGCGCTATCGCATGCTCAATAGCCAAGGCAAGGTATTGGAAGTCGAAATCGCGCATCAGCTCCTCAATAATCATTTCCATTTCCATAGAATCGAAATACTGGGACACGCCATTATCAATACTATTGATAAAATCGTTTACTAATTCAGAATTTTCAAA
>WQWP01000171.1 GCA_009787485.1 Lentimicrobiaceae bacterium
TTACAGTGGCTATGTTGTTGTTACTGCTGCTCCAAATTACCTCTCTGTTGGTAGCGGAAAAAGGGATAACGTCTGCCTTTAATGTTTTTGTTCCGCCAATGGCAAGTACTGCAGTCCTTTCAACAAGTTTTATTCCTGTAGCCGGAACTTTATCCTGGCAGGAAACTATTACAACCAACCATAATGCTGTGAGGAGAAATAGATAAAAGAGTTTTTTCATAATTAAATTGGTTAGATTATATATTGTTTTTTCGCTACAAAAATATTGATTTTTTAATAATCTCAAATTTTTATACAAAAATTGATGTTGTTCAAAAAACTTTCAGCATTAAGAGGCGTTGCCTTAGCTCGGCGTTTCTTTTGGAGGCATGGTACGGTTAAGAAAAGGAAAATTATAAAACGTTAATTATCTCCACAATACAGAAGCATAATAATAATCTTTGTTAAGATGTAATAAGAGCTATATAGTAGCGTTTTATGCTTTGCAATGATATTTTATACTTTGCAATAAAGATGTTTAAAATTAAAAGATTTAATTGGATATAATTATGAAAGATATTTTCCAGCGAATCAAAGAAACCCCAGGCCCTCTTGGCCAATACCAGGAGCTCGCCGACGGCTACTTTATGTTCCCCAAATTGGAAGGCGAAATTCAATCCAAAATGAAATTCAACGGCAAAGAAGTGCTTACCTGGAGTTTGAACAACTACTTAGGGCTCGCCAACCACCCGGAAGTGCGCGAAGCAGATGCGCAAGCCGCTAAAGAGTTCGGCATGGGATATCCCATGGGCGCGCGCATGATGTCGGGCGACAGCGTGTACCACAGAAAGTTAGAGCAAGAATTGGCAGACTTTGTGGGAAAACCCGCCGGCTATTTAATGAATTTCGGCTATCAAGGCATGGTATCCATTATTGATGTGTTAACCACACGCCGCGATGTGATTGTGTATGACAGTGAAGCACACGCCTGTATTTTAGATGGATTGCGCTTAAGTTTAGCCAAACGTTTTGTATTCCAACACAACAACATGGACAGCTTCCGCAAACAAATGCAACACGCGCTTCCGGTAGCCGAACAAAACGGCGGCGGTATTTTAGTGATTACCGAAGGCGTTTTTGGCATGGCGGGCGACATCGGAAAGTTGGATGAAATTGTGGGGATGAAAAAAGAGTTCCCTTTCAGATTGTTAGTGGATGACGCACACGGTTTTGGAACGATGGGAGAAACCGGCGCCGGCGTTGCCGAACACTTCAACTGCACCGATGGCGTAGATGTGTATTTCGGAACGTTTGCCAAAAGTATGGCAGGCATCGGCGGTTTCGTCGCCTCCGAAAGAGAAATTGTGGATCACCTGCGGTATAACATGCGCTCCCAAATTTTTGCCAAATCGCTACCGATGCCGATGGTGATTGGTGGCTTAAAACGTTTGGAATTACTGAGAACAAGACACGAACTGCGCGAAAAACTGTGGACGATTGTACACGCGCTTCAAAAAGGATTGAAAGAGAAAGGATTTAACATCGGAAAAACCGAATCGCCGGTAACCCCCGTGTATTTTGAAGGCGGCCCCGATCAAGGAACGAATGTAGTGATGGACTTAAGAGAAAATTATGGAATTTTCTGTTCCATTGTTACTTATCCGGTAGTGCCCAAAGGTGTGCTCATGCTCCGATTGATTCCTACCGCCGTACATACCTTAGAAGATGTTGAACGTACCATAAACGTATTCAGCGAAGTAAAAGAAAAATTAGCCCAAGGCTATTATGATAAACCTATGCCTAACCGAAATCTTAATAAACAATGATTACAAAATTAGCCCAAGTAATAGATTTAGTAAAATCGAAACCGAAAAAAAGATTGGTGGCCGCTTTTGCCAACGACGACCACACCATTGAAGCCGTGAACCATGCCGTAGATATGGGCATTGTAGATGCCATTCTGGTAGGTGATAAGTCTCTCATTTCTCAAGTATGCAAACAGTTAAATATTGATGCAAACAAGTTTACCATCATTCATGAACCCGATGAAATGAGAGCAGCGATTAAAAGTTGCGACCTCATCAACCAAAAAGAAGCCGATATTTTAATGAAAGGGGCGCTTTCTACCGACAAATATATGCGTGCCATTTTGAATAAAGATCAGGGATTGTGCCCACCCAATGCGGTGCTCTCGCATATTGCCGTGGTAGAAAACCCTGCCTATCATAAACTGCTTATTGCCAGCGATTGTGCCATTATTCCAGTACCCGACCTGAAGCAAAAACAAGTGATCTTGCAATCTATCATCAAAACGGCAAAAGCCATTGGTATAGAGAAACCTAAAGTGGCAATTATTGCGGCTACCGAGCAAATGTCTGTTGGAATGGTTGCCTGTACAGATGCTGCTATTCTCTCTAAAATGGCAGACAGAGGGCAAATTTCCGGCGCTATCATTGATGGCCCCATATCTTTAGACGTTGCAGTAGATGAAGAAACTGCCAAAATTAAAAAGATGACCGGCGGCGTAGCCGGCGATGCCGACGGGCTGCTTTTCCCAAATATTGAGAGCGGCAACGTTTTTTATAAATGTTGCACCAAATTTAATCATGCCGAAATCGGCGCTTTTCTTGCCGGCGCTAAAGTGCCTTGCGTGCTTTCTTCGCGTGGGGATACCTCGCTGACGAAACTTTATTCGATTGCGGTGGCGGCGGTGTTGTAATGCACGCTATTTTTTAATTACCGCCTTTACTCTAATGCGTAATTTGGGATAAAACCATTGAATTACATTCTCTTTTTCAAATTTTCCACCTCCGCAAATAATTCCGGCAAATTCCTTATATACGACAACTCTCTCCATTTTTTGCGTACATCTTCCGCCGGCATGCCAAATAGCACAGCGCCTTCTTCTAAAACCGATTTGTCTAACGCCGACACGGCAAGGAGTGTCGTATTTTTTGCGATATGAAGTCCTTTGTTAACTCCCGATTTTGCCCATATCGTGCAATGATCATCCATAAATGTACATCCCGATACGCCGCTTTGCGCACCCAAAAAGCAATGGGCGCCAATATGCGCATCGTGCCCAATTTGCACGTGGTTGTCGAATTTAGTGCCTTTGCCTATGAAAGTTACGCCGGATACGCCTCTGTCAATGCAACAGCTGCATCCGATTTCCACATCATCTTCAATTTTTGTAGCGCCGCAAGAAGTAATCTTAATCCATCCTGTTTCACGTTTTTGAAAATAACAGGCATCGCCCCCAATGGTTGTATTAGAATGGATGATCACATTATTGCCGATTTCCGTGTCGGCATAAATGCTTACATTCGCATGAATGATGCAGTTTTTGCCGATCGTTACATTTTCTCCGATAAATACATTAGGTTGAATAACAGTGCCTTCTCCAATTTTTGCAGAAGGATGAATGGGCGTATGTTGCGGAGTGAATGATATAAAATGTTGCACAATATCTAAATAGCAACGCAACGGATCTTTGGAAATAAAGAGTGTTTTTCCCTCGGGAATTTCAATATCTTTATCCATAATAATGGCAATCGCTTTACTATTCAATATTTTATCATAATATTTCGGATGGTCAACAAACGAAATATCGCCTGATGTTACAGAGTGAAATTCATTAATTCCGGAAATTAAGTTATTGAGGTTACCTTTTACAATAACTTTCTCATTTATAATTTCAATAATCTGGCTTACAGTTAGTTTGCTTGAAAACTTCATAAAATTTTAAATGGTAA
>WQWP01000172.1 GCA_009787485.1 Lentimicrobiaceae bacterium
AGGTATTTATTCTTATTTAGGGAATGCACGTTATGCCATTGCTTATCATAATCAATTTAGAACAGAGATGATGAAGCAATCGGATTATAAGTTACATTATGTTTTGCAAGAGATGTTGGTGAAGTATGAAACCGCTAAAAAAGAGTTGGCAATAGAGCAGCATAAATCTGAAATAAAACAATATAGAACCCGTCTGTTCATATTTATCGGAGGGATCATCGGCGCAGGGATTCTGATCGTCTTGCTGGTCTCTTTTCTCGTTATCCGTTCGCGCCGCAACCGCGAACTTGCCGAAATGAACACCATTAAGGACAAGTTTTTCAGCATCATTTCTCACGACCTGAAAAACCCCGCTATTGCGCAAAACGATGCGCTGCAATTGTTAGCAAAAAATGTGGAGACGTGGGATACCCCCAAATTATTCAACTACGCCCGTCTTTTAGCCGCATCATCTAATAATTTGGTTGACTTGATTAAAGACTTGCTTAACTGGGCGCAGATACAAACCGGAAAGAAAATTTACAACCCCGTAACGTTTAACCTCGTTCCCAAACTGCAACCCGATATTGAGACCATAAAAAACATGGCTGCGCAAAAAGAGATTGCTTTCGAGGCAGTGATGCCGCAAGAAGCCATTATTACCGGCGACCAAAATATGCTCATTACCGTAGTGCGCAACCTGCTTTCCAATGCGGTGAAATTTACACATTCGGGGGGAGCGGTAACGTTGGAGATAAAAGCCTTCGGCGATAAAGGGATAAAAGGTGGAGGTGGGTATATTGTTTCGGTTGCCGACACCGGCACCGGAATCTCTCCCAAGCAATTGCAAAATCTATTCAGCATTGCCCGCCAGCAATCTCATGAAGGCACTGCCGGCGAAACCGGAACCGGATTAGGCTTGATTGTTTGCAAAGAATTTCTCGAAAAACACGGCAACCAACTGCACATAGAAAGTGAAGAGGGAAAAGGAAGCAAGGTTTGGTTTGAAATTTAAGCTTACTTTTCCTATTTTTTCACAACCTTTGTCGTTGTTCCATTTACGTTTACCATATAAACCCCCGGAGCAAATGAAGACAAATTGATAACTTTATCTGTAGTTTGCAACATTTTTATACCAAGCATATTGTAAATTTGCACTTGCACCCGCTCATCATCAGTTTTAATGGTAATGGTGTTTGTTGTTGGATTGGGGTAAATAGTAACTTTTTTATCATTTACCACTTCTTTTATATTCACTTGTTTTTCAGAATAATAAAATGTTCTTACTTGCTCATCGAAGCCGGTGCCGTTGCCCACATAATCATACAAATAAAAGATTTTGAATGGGTCGCCATCATTTGCGGGAAACGAAATAACTAAAGAAGCCGGCACATCGTAGTCGAAATCTACGCCATAGCCCCAATCCGGAGTAAGCTCCTCGCCTGCATATCTATAGCGTCTAATTTCATAGTTGTATTGATCAAATTCATAATCGAATGTTGAAGCCAATACCCAATCATCGGCGCCGGTAAACTGCCCGATATGATATACCGATTTGATAATATTACTATGAGCATCGTAGGTAAGTGTTTCAGAAATATCGGCAAATTTTTCGCCCTCCCAAAACACCCAATGGCTTTCTTTCACCTGTCTTCCTTGATTATCATACTCATATACTTCTTCAAAAATATACTCCCAGCCATCCCCTTCCCAGTTGGTTGCTTCTGTTCGATAAGTGAATTTTCCTTCACTAACGGCAATGGGGTTTGGGAAAAACTTACAGTATCTTGCCCAATAATCATCCACGTGGGTTTTAGCAACTCCGTCAAATTCAAATAAATAACCATTTACATTCACTTGCAATTCGCCGGTTGCGGCGTGAGTGCCCCAATCGAACTCAAACTCAAAAGTAGAAAACCAGCTTCCGCCTCTTAATTCACTGGCTAACTCATAAGTTTGCTTGCCTTCGGCATCATACGTAAGAATTGCTTTCATGTTATATAGTATCCAAGGCTCATCGCCAACTTCTCCCGACCAGTCTTCTTTTTCACTATTCCAAAAAGAGAAAACCTGCAAGGTTAATTGAAAATTTGCATTCCATTCCTGCTCAAGTTTTCTGTAATATACCCAACTGTTTTTATCGTAATCCCATTCGTAGTCACACAATAAAATGATCAAATACTCGCCGGAAGGTAGCCATTCTTTCTCATCTTTGGCAAATCCTATCCAATCAGCCCCATCAAAATAATATCCTTCATACGAGGTTTGCCTATTGAAATTATCGTAATCTGCAAGCTCTTTTCCGGCAGGCTCCCAACTTCCGCTATATATATACGAATATACTTCGATAGGATTTCCTCTCTCGTCGTATGAAAAAGTCATAGAATCCGTAGGAAACCAACCGTCTCCTTCATTATATAAAATAACGAAGCTATTGCAAAGATTTTCAGCGTTGTAAGAATAACGATACATTATTCCGTAATCCCCCCACATATCATCGTAAGTCATCACGGATTCCATTTTTATGTAACCATTGCTATACCATTCATAGTCATATCTTTCCCAAAGTTCATAGCTTTGCGAAAAGGCGTCCCACATCAAATTGTCTTGTCTTTTAGGCAAATAATTCCAATGGTAGGTAAGTTTAACCAACCAAACATTGGCGTCGTATTCATCCGTAAAATGCACACTATCTAATTGATATTTGGTAATAAATTCTTCAACATTGCGCGCTTTGGTAAAACCGGCTAAGCCGGAAAAGTTTTGCAACGTTGTGGAGAATAAGCCGTCATGGTTGCTCTTTTTTTCTTCTGCTTTAACTTTCAGGTCATTTGTTTTTCGTTGAGTTTCAGTATAATAATTACGATCGCGAACTACCACAGGATTTTCTTTTTTAATAGTAGCCTTACTTTCGGCTTTTTTTTGCTCGAGCTTACTTTTTGAAGGTGAATTTGCATTAACGTGTGTAATGAGGAACATACATACAATTGGAAGTAATAAAAATTTTTTCATGTTAATTCTTTTTTGGTTAATAATATGTTGATTTAAAGAAGTGCGAAGATAGTATAATATTTTACATTCTTATTTTCAGCATTTCCGGAATTATATTCCAATAAAAAAATATTTTCTATGAGAAAAATTCCTTTTTATCCTATATTTGCGCCCTAATTTTGTTAACGCAACTTTTGCTTATGAAACAGATTTTTCTCTCTTTATTTTTCGCCCTTATTTTATTCGGGCATGCTTATTCACAAGTAGATATTACACAACCTCCGGTGAAATCCGATACGGTCTTCATGCAGGATGCGCAGGAAGATATTGCTTCTTCTTTTAGCAGCATCAGCGAAGGGCAGTTTGATGATGAAAGTGGTGGCGCCAGTTTTATTCCAAGTTTGCTTTATGCTTCACAAGATGTTTTTATGAGCAACACTTCCTTTAATTTTAGTATAGCCTATTTTAGAAATCGTGGTTATGATAATCAATATCAAGATGTTCAAATTAACGGAATTAGTATGAATAGCATGGTTACCGGTCGGGCTGCTTTTTCGCAGTGGGGTGGCTTAAATCATGTGGTGCGCTGGCCAGAACGCGTGGTGAATATGAACCCGGCCACTTTTGCTTTTGGAAATATCGGCGGTGCTATGAATTTCGATTTACGCGCTTCCGGTTTTCGTAAGCAATACCGCGCTTCTTATTCATTGTCGAATAGAACGTACAAT
>WQWP01000173.1 GCA_009787485.1 Lentimicrobiaceae bacterium
AAATATGAGAAAAAAACGCTATAAAACAGTTTATCCATTACTTATTTTCTGTTTTAGCTTTTTACTCTACTCACATTCCATACATTTCAAATATACGATGTGGTGACGGCTCATATGTAAGTAACCCCATTTTGGTAAAGAGCAATACCTCTGATGCAACCTTAGCATCTCTTAAAGTAAATAATTGCGGTAGCACTCAATTTGAGTTAAACCCGGGATATCAATGGGATACTTTTAACTATGAAGTTGATGTAAATTACCGTACATCGCTTGTATGTATTTCTGCAACACCTTCATATACACAAGCTGCCGTGAGTGGTAATGGCACATTTCAGCTTGCAGTTGACTTTAGATTAAAATAATTCTATACTTTCGCGCATTATTATTTTAAATAAATGCAGAAGATTATGTTAGGCAAACAAATATTAAAAGACCAACAAGGAACTCCAATGGGAGTTTTTATTCCAATGCAAGCTTGGGATAACTTAGTTTTCCAATATCCCGACCTAGACTCTTTAGATACAGACCTGCCACAATGGGAAAAAGAGTTTATTGATAAGCGTTTAAATATGGCACAACAGCATCCTGAACGTTTGAAACCTATTAAAATGCTTTTTGAAACCCTTTAAGAGTTCGATATAACAGGTAATGATCTCTCGAAAAACAATTGACGAAATAATGATAACCACCAAAATTGAAGAGGTGGTGGGCGATTTCGTTTCCTTAAAACGTCGTGGGCAAAATTGGGTAGGCGTTTGCCCTTTTCACGATGACAAAAACCCTTCGATGTATGTAAGTCCGCGGTTGGGCATATTCAATTGTTTTGTTTGTGATACCAAAGGGAATGCCGTGCATTTCATTATGGAGCATGAGAAAATTTCCTATCCTGAAGCATTGCGTCATTTGGCTAAAAAATACAACATTACGATTGAAGAAGAGGCTGCAAAAACGAAAGAGGAGGTAGAAGAGGAAAGTAAAAAAGAGAGTTTGCTGTTGGTAAATCAATTCGCTGAAAATTATTTTGTTGAACAACTTTTTGAGACGGAAGACGGGCGAAATATTGCCTTGAGCTACTTTAAAGAACGCGGGCTGAACGAAGCCATCATCAAAAAATTCAAATTAGGTTACAATCCGGAAGGCTGGGATGCTTTTACGCAAGCCGCACTGAAAAAAGGATACCAAAAAGAGCAGTTGCTCGCATTGGGGTTAACTAAAGAAAGCGAAAGCGGAAAATTGTTCGATTTCTTCCATGGTCGTGTTATCTTTCCTATTCACAGCGCTTTGGGAAAAACGCTCGGTTTCGGAGCACGCACGTTGAAGCAAGGAGAAAAAATTGCCAAATACTTCAACTCCCCTGAAAGTGAAGTATATCACAAAAGCGACATATTGTATGGTTTCTTTTTTGCAAAAAAGGCAATTCGGGCGCACGACAATGTGTATTTGGTGGAAGGCTATACGGATGTAATTTCGATGTTTGCCTCCGGAGTTGAAAATGTGGTAGCTTCTTCGGGCACAGCATTAACCAAAGGTCAAATAAAACTGATCGCCACGCAAACGCAAAACATCACGTTAGTATATGATGGCGATGCTGCCGGAATAAAAGCCTCGTTGCGTGGCATTGACATGCTGTTGGAAAGCGGATTGAACGTGCAAACCGTAATGCTTCCGGAAGGCGAAGACCCCGATTCGTTTGCAAGAAAAACAAGTCAGGAAGATTTAAAAGCTTACCTTCAGGAAAATTCGGTAAGTTTTATCCTTTTCAAAGCTAAAATATTATCGAAAGAAGCCGGAAGCGACCCGATGAAACGTGCCGGAATGGTAAACGAAATCATTCAAAATGTGGCGGATATTCCTGATGCAGTAGCACGGGCATTTTACATCAAAGAGTGTGCGGAACTTTTTCAGCTGTCGGAAGAAACGCTGAATGTGCAATTGCGAAAAGCGGTTTGGAAGAAGCACGAGAACGCGAAAGCGCGAAGGGAGGAAGGGAGAAAAGGAGAAGGGAGAAAGGAAGAAGAGGGCGAAATGCAGGTTAGTGGTAAGCAGGAGGAACGGGTTGATATTGTGGATGTTTTGCCGCGGCAGGCGAAATTGGAAACGGATAATCGGTTGGAAGAAATTGAAAAAAATATCATTTTGCTCATTTTAAAATATGGAATGTTTGAAATTGATGTGCAAGAAGTTTCAGAAAACGGAGATCTGTATTATGCGAAAAGTCGTATAGACCAATATATTTTCGACGAATTTCATCATCAACAAATCCGGTTTTCAAATTCGTTGTTTCAAAAAATATATTTTGAATATTTGGAGGTAGCCTCAACCGCGCCGCACCAGGATGCCATAATATCCCATTTTTCAAACAAAAACGACAAAGAGATTACAGATTTTGTCATTGCGCATTTGATAAATGATGAGCCGGAAATTAGCGAGCAGTGGCTCAGTCGGTTTGACATCGTTACGCGAAGCGTTACCAACAACATTCACAAACTAAACAATGCTGTGGAAGAAACCATTCTGATGTTCAAAATGCGTGTTCTTGAAGATTATAGAAAATTGATTCTGATAGAAATAGCAGAAAATACAGATGAAGAATTAATGAATTTATTATACAAAGCATTGCATCGTTTGTTGGCTCGCAGAGAAGAATTAGCCAAACGCTTAGGGGCGGTAATTAGTTTTTAACATCAATTCCAATTCCAGCACAGTTCCACCAAATCCTTCCACGGCACACCGGCATTTTCAGCAATAGCACGATTGCAAATCTCTCCGTTATAGCAATATACACTTTTTAAAAGCAACGGATTTATTTGAATGCTGTGTTGAATTTTTTGGGAAAATAAAAACGCTGAGACCAACTGCCAAACCGTTTCTTGTATTTGAGAATTATCTAAATGGAGAAAGTTAATGCCTGTTGCCGTAATCTTTTTCTCCTGCAAAAAATGTACCATCTCATTAGTAAACACTTCAGGAGGAGCTGTAGAAACGATAATTTGCTTCTCTTTCAAAAAGAAAATATCCTCTATCGTAAAAGGGGAATATTTTAAAACAAGGTTGGAAAGCGCAATAATGGGAAGCTCATCTTCCATAATATCAGCGCCATACTCTGTAAAGTGATAATCGGATATATCATAATCGGCACCTAAGCCTCTTTGAACGAACACAGCAACGTGTTCATCTACAAATTTTTCAATATGCTTAAGCGAAAGCATCAGGGGTACAAAAAGTTCTTCGGAAGCGAGCATGCCGATAGTGGCTCTAACGTGGGCTGAGTCAATTTCGATAGGTGAGAGTTGCGGTTCGGGCGTGTACCCGGGGTTAATAAGAGGCGTCATTAGAAAGTAAATTTACGTGTTTCATCATCAATTCGTTCAATAGTGATTTTTACCTGCTCGTTGTCTAAAATCGTTTCTACTTTTTCCGGCCATTCCATAAAGCAATAGTGCCCGCTTTCCAAATACTCAAAAAATCCAATGGCAATTGCTTCCTCCGGCCGCTCAATACGGTAAAAATCGAAATGATATACCGGCTCGTTTTGCGATCTCCAATACTCATTTATAATTGCAAACGTAGGACTTGAAGGAATATTTTGAATGTTCAAACATTTACATAACGCCTTGATTAGCGTGGTTTTTCCTGCGCCCATTTCGCCGTA
>WQWP01000174.1 GCA_009787485.1 Lentimicrobiaceae bacterium
CAACCAAACTATTTTCATCACTCAAATAAGTAACCACCGAAAATATAACACTGCCGATGAGTATGAAAACAAACGTTACGAAATTCATGTAAGCCAGCATCTCTCCCAGCTTTCTGCCAATGTTTGCCTGTTGAATCATGGCTAAGCAAGGCACCTCAAACAAGCCGCCCATGAGCGCCAAAAGGAAGATAAAAGCAGCAAACAGATAAACACCCGGATTGAATATGATGATGAGCAACAAGAAAAGTATCATTCCCGCTAACCCGATAAAAATCATGCGCATACCCATGTTTTTTTTAGATAATTTCCCTGCCAAACCACACCCTAACGCAATGCCTATAGCCGCAAATGCCACCACAATTCCGGTAGCTGCGGAAGATATGCCTAACGTTTGTTTACAATGGATGATTAAATTCATTTGCAACAAACCGCCGATTAACCAAAACATGGATACGCCGAAAACGCCCATGTTAATTTGGGGATACTGTTTTGCAAAAAGATAAGATTGTTTTAAAAAACGAATAGGATTAATAGAGCTATCTAACTCTTGTTCAACAGGTAGCTCTTTTACTTTAATGCTTCGTGCAAAAAGGAAGCCGCATGTTGCAAAAACGAAAAGTAGTATGCAAACAAATAAAACAGAGCTATAATCTGCCATCAAAGTAGCGACCACCGTCCCTACTATAATTCCCAAAAATGCCATCATCTCAAACATTCCGCTGCCAAATGCAACTCCTTTTTCGTCGCCAATGTCGCGAATAAGTCCGTATTTTGAAGGAGAATATAAACAACTCTGTATCCCCATGATGAATATAGCTATGAGACTGAGCAATATCCACTGTTTCCAAAAGGCGATACAAGCCAGCAAAACGATGGGAAACTCTGCCATTTTGCACCACCTGAAAACCGCTTGCTTGGAGTATTTCACGGCAATTTTTCCGCTTAACGGAGAAAAAAGCAAGTAAGGGATAACCAAACCGGCGGCCACCAATGTAGTAAGTTGTGATAGATTGAGCCATGAAGGCATTGCCCACATCATTCCTATAAAAACGATGCAGTTTTTGAGAAAATTATCATTCAAAATACCAAAAAAATTGGCGGAAAATAAGTATGTCCAGTTTTGGGTTTTGCGATTCATTATACTGTTCGTGAAAATATACTAATATATCGCGCCATATTCATTAATATTATAAATCAAAAATTAAAATCCACACGTTGCAGATTTTATGTTATTTTGCACCACAAATTTACAATGGACAAACAGCTCATTTCTATCAAACAACGCTACGGCATTATCGGCTTTGATCCTGCGTTGGATTATGCCATTCATATCGCGGTGCAAGTGGCGCCTACCGATTTGTCGGTGTTAATTACCGGTGAAAGCGGAGTGGGCAAAGAGAGTTTTCCTAAAATTATTCATGATTTTAGCGCCCACAAACATGGGCAATATATTGCCGTAAATTGCGGCGCCATTCCGGAAGGGACGATTGATTCTGAACTGTTTGGACATGAAAAAGGCTCTTTTACCGGCGCCATGGAAGCCCGGAAAGGCTATTTTGAAGTGGCTGATGGGGGTACCATTTTTTTAGATGAAGTAGCCGACCTTCCGCTATCTACACAAGTGCGCCTGCTTCGCGTGTTAGAAAACGGCGAATTTATTAAAGTAGGTTCATCCAAACCACAAAAAACAAAAGTGCGCGTGGTGGCGGCAACAAACGTAAATATTGCCGACAAAATTGCCAAAGGAAAATTCAGGGAAGACCTGTACTATCGTTTAAATTCGGTGCCCATTCATATACCGCCGCTCCGCGACAGGAGAGATGACATCTTTCTGCTATTCACTAAGTTTGCTACCGATTTTGCTTTCAAATACCAAGTTCCGCCTTTGCAGTTGACCGATGAAGCCAAAGCGGAACTCATCCGGTATTCGTGGCCCGGAAATGTACGGCAATTACGAAACGTTACAGAGCAAATATCGCTCATTGAAAAAGAACGTGTTATCACGAAAGAGATGTTGGAGAATTATTTAATTTCTCCCACCGTTTCAAATCTTCCCGCATTGGTAGTCAATGAAAAAGATGCACCTCCTCAATTTTTTGAACGTGAGTTAATTTATAAATTCCTTACGGATTTAACCAAAGAAGTGGCAGAACTCAAAACATTGGTAAATGAATTGAAAAGCAGCAAGCCACGATTATCTGAAGGAAAAACAGTTGAGTTTATAGATTATCAACCTATTGATGTTCAAGAAGAAACAGAAGAAGATACATTTGAAGAAGATCAACAAACACAATCATTATCTTTAATTGACGTTGAAAAAGAATTAATTCAAAAAGCATTAGAAACTTTTGGAAACAACCGGAATGCGGCGGCTAAAGAGCTTGGCATTTCCGAACGCACGTTGTATCGTAAAATTAAGGAATATGGAATATAAGAGGTTCGTGATTAGTGGTAAGCGGTTAGTGGTTAGTGGGTTTTGGACTTTAGTGTTAGGGGTTTGTTTGATTTTGGTGGTAATAGGGTGCCGGATTCATGTGTCTTTAACCGGCGGGTCGGTGAATCCGAATGCGAGGACGGTGTTTGTGGCTACGTTTCCGAATAATGCTTCATTGGTGAATCCGAATTTAAGTCAGGAGTTTACTACTGCGCTAAAAAACAGGATTCAAAATCAAACACCGTTGACGCTTGTAGATATGAGAAATGCCGATTATGACTTTGAGGGCGCCATTGTAAGTTATTCCATTACGCCTATAGCGCTGCAAGGGAATGACATAGCGGCGATGAACAGGCTTACCATCTCTGTTAGAATTACTTTCAGAAATAGATTTGAAGAGAATCTGAATTTTGAGCAAACCTTTTCGCGTCACGCCGATTATTCGAGTGCGCTCAATTTCACAAATTTAGAAGCCGGATTGGTAGAGGAAATTGTTACTTTTTTAACGGAAGATATTTTTAATAAAGCGTTTGTAAACTGGTAATTGTAAATGAAAAAAATAGAAATCAATAATTTTTTTGAGAACTTTCCCATGGAGCCTGAACTGCAGTGTGCATTGTTGGAAGCATATCATCAAAATTATCCGGCTTCGCATTTTGTTACTTTTTTCTATTTGAAGATGTTGCAGGAAAAAAGTCCTAAAAAGTACGAATTACTAAAAGGCAAACTGCTTCTTTCTATTCTTAATCGTAAAGAGTTTCAGAACTATAAGTTGGAATATCTTTCAGAGCCGGAATTTGTAGAAACCGGCACGGACGAGATTGCTGCATTGGCGGCACAATTTCAGCAAAATACTCCGAAAATAAAGTTTGATCCTGCCAAACATAATGCCGATATTAACTTGGCTGAGTTTGGAGAAATTGAAGATATTGAGTTTCTAAGCGAAACATTAGCAATGGTTTATGCCCAACAAGGCTATACCGGAAAGGCAACTCAAATGCTTAAAAAATTATTGGTGCTATATCCCGAAAAAAATACTTATTTTGCAGCCCTTATTGAAACCGTAAAAAATTCAATAAACCAAAATAAAAATTTAGAAGAAAGTAATCATTAAAAAGGAAATTGATATGTTGACGCTTATTATTGTTTTAATCATCTTAGCTTGCCTTATTTTAGGCTTTTTCGTATTGATTCAAAATTCGAAAGGTG
>WQWP01000175.1 GCA_009787485.1 Lentimicrobiaceae bacterium
CGCAGCTAAATATAAAGTGGAAGATAGCGCGCCCACACCCACCGCCGACATGATAATACCCAACGTGCTGCTGTCGCGCAATAAAGTACCTTTTACATACGCCGGCATAAAGGTGGCATAAGCGAAAATACAAAAACAAAACACAGTGGTTACCAATAAAATAACACGAATGGGAATGTGGTTTCTTACATAATAAAAACCTTCCGTAACCTCTAAAAGAGGGCGCTTTCTTTCTTCATTTTTGGGTTGAGAATACACAATCTTCGCTAAAGCAGCCAATACAAAAAAATAACTGATGGCATTAATGGTAAAACATCCGCCTTCGCCAATTAAGGTAATTAAAAAACCACCAATGGCAGGACCTATTAACCGCGAGCCATTCATAATGGTGGAGTTGAGCGCCACCGCATTCGTCAACAACTCGGGAGGCACTAATACGGAGTAAAACGATTGACGTACAGGCATATCCAACGCATTGATGAAGCCGGAAAATAAGCTTAATGCCAAAATCTGCCAAGGCTGTATGAGCTGAGTGAGGGTTAATACAGCTAATAAAATTGCCTGAATCATATATAATGACTGCGTGAGCATCAATAGCTTACGTCTATCATACCGGTCGGCAATGGCGCCGGAAAAAGGCGTGAAAAACAAGGTAGGAATCTGTGTTAAAAAAGCAACAGTGCCCAGCAAAACTACCGATTCCGTTAAACGGTAAATCAACCAGCTCATCGCTACGGCTTGCATCCAGGTGCCAACCAATGAGGCGGTTTGTCCCCAAAAATACAAACGGTAGTTTCTGTGTTTTAACGATTCAAAAATACGGGAAAAAGCAGAGACGTTATTGGGCAATAACTCTTTCAGTGTGTATTTAGATTTCCATTTTATACCACTAATTCGTTGTTGCATAGCAATGTAAAAAAAGAAGCCCTTCAGGAGGGCTTCGGAATTTTGTTTAGTCTTTTATTTCCTCAAGGGGCGATTCTTCTACTTTAAACTCAGGAACAATGCCGCCTTCTATTTCGGTTACTACATTACCGGTGTGGTGCTTGTCGTGCGGTTGCTCCGTCTTTGCTTTACCGCGACTACGTCTCGTTTTGGTAGTTTTCTTCTCTTTTTCATCCGAAGTGTAGGTTTCGTTGTAATCCACCAATTCTATGATGCACATTTCGGCGTTATCTCCTTTGCGAAATCCGGTTTTGAGGATGCGCGTATAGCCGCCCGGTCTGTCGCCTACTTTTTGCGAAATATCACGAAACAGTTCACTTACAGCAACTTTGTTTTGAAGATAAGAGAACACCACACGTCTGGAGTGCGTTGTATCTTCTTTTCCACGTGTAATAAGCGGTTCGATATATTTACGCAACTCCTTAGCTTTAGCCAATGTAGTGGAGATACGTTTGTGAAGTATTAATGAAGCTGCCATATTCGACAACATCGCTTCGCGGTGCGAGGCGGTTCTTCCTAAATGATTGTTTTTGTTAGCGTGTCTCATTGTTCTTAATCCTTATCTAATTTATACTTTGTTACATTCATTCCAAATTCCAAGCCTCTCGATTTTACCAAATCTTCTAATTCGGCTAATGATTTTTTACCGAAGTTGCGGAATTTTAACAGATCGCTTTTGTGAATAGACACCAAATCGCCCAGCGTTTCTAACTCAGCTGATTTCAAGCAGTTTAATGCACGAACCGAAAGTTCCATATCTGCCAATCTTGATTTCAATATTTGACGAGTAACCATCAACGAATCATCCAATTCTTCTGTAAACACGTGTGGTTTTGTAGGTTCATCTACTTGGATTTTCTCATCAGAAAACAACATAAAATGTTGAATCAAAATCTTTGCAGCCTCTTTTAAAGCCTCTTTGGGATGAATTGACCCATCGGTAACCACCTCTATAATCAATTTTTCAAAGTCGGTTTTTTGCTCTACGCGGAAGTTGTCTATCGTATATTTTACATTTTTTACAGGCGTGTGAATGGAATCAATCGCAATTACATTGATACCTTCGTGAAGCGATTTGTTCTCTTCCGCCGGCACGTAACCACGTCCTTTATCAATAGTAATTTCCATGACTAACTTCACATTCTTTTCCATGTGACAGATCACGTGCTCCGGATTCAACACTTGAAAAGAGTTAAGGAAGTTGTTCATATCCTGTGCAGTAAACTTTTCTTGCCCACTGATCACTAACGTAACTTTTTCTGCATGCACGTCCGTAAGTTTTGCTTTAAAACGCACTTGTTTCAAATTCAAAACGATATCGGTAACGTCTTCAATAATCCCTGGAATTGTAGAAAATTCTTGCGCGATGCCATCTATTTTAATAGAGGTAATGGCATAGCCTTCTAATGAATTAACGAGCACGCGACGCAACGCATTGCCTATAGTTACGCCATACCCTTGTTGCAACGGACGAAATTCGAAGATTCCATGCGCATCGTCCGCTTCAATCATAATCACTTTATCGGGTTGTTGAAATGATAATATTGCCATATATTTTTTGTTTAGGGTTTCAATATTTAAATGATTTAAGATTTAAGATTTAAGATTTAAAGAGGTTCATGTTATATTTTTAAATTTTAAATTTTAAATTTTTAAATTCTTTTATTTCGAGTATAACTCCACAATCGCCTGCTCATTAATATTTTCCGGGATTTCGCTGCGTTCCGGGTAGTTCATAAATTTTCCGGTCATCAATCCGCCGTCCCATTCCAACCACGAGAAGCTGTTTCCTTTTCCGTGTAATGAGTTGGTAATCGCTTCTAAAGATTTAGAGCGTTCGCGAACAGCCACAACATCGCCGGGAACTAATAATGCAGAAGGAATGTTGCAAATTTTTCCGTTCACCATGATGTGTCTGTGGGTTACCAACTGGCGGGCGGCAGCGCGGGTAGGCGCTATGCCCAAGCGAAATACCACGTTGTCTAATCGAGACTCAATGAATTTCATCAAATTCTCACCGGTTATACCTCTTTTACTTGCGGCTTTCAGGAACAGTTTTTTAAATTGGCGTTCCAACATGCCGTAAGTATATTTTGCTTTTTGTTTCTCTTGCAACTGAATGCCATAGTCCGACATTTTGCCGCGTTTCTTGGCAAGCCCGTGTTGTCCCGGAGGATAATTCTTCTTGTCTAAATATTTATCCGGTCCAAAAATAGGCTCTCTAAATTTTCTTGCAATTTTGGTTTGTGGTCCTGTATACCTTGCCATAGTTTGTTATTTTTTTGTTTAATGATTTAAGATTTAAGATTTAAGATTTAAGATTTAAAGGGGTTAATGTTACATTTTTAAATTTTAAATTTTAAATTTTTAAATGATTTATACTCTTCTGCGTTTCGGCGGCCTACACCCATTGTGCGGCAATGGCGTAATATCGGTAATCTCTTCCACCAATATGCCGGCGGCATGAATGGTACGAATCGCTGATTCACGTCCGCTGCCCGGTCCTTTTACATATACTTTTACTTTACGCAAGCCTAAATCGTAGGCTACTTTCGCACAATCCTGGGCGGCCATTTGCGCAGCGTAAGGCGTGTTTTTCTTCGAGCCTCTAAATCCCATTTTACCTGCGGATGACCAGGATATTACTTGCCCATCGCTGTTGGTGAGCGTTACAATCACGTTATTGAAC
>WQWP01000176.1 GCA_009787485.1 Lentimicrobiaceae bacterium
CCTTAAACTGTCTTGGTCGCCGGCATACTGTTGTTGCACGTGATGAAATTTCAAAACGGGATTACTCAGCGCCGTAAGATCCATAGGCGGCATGATCAATTTGGTTACAGCGCCGTCTTTTCCGTTGGTATAGAAAAAAGCCCTGTAAGTACCTTCAAAAGCTTCTACCGGCGACATGCCCGGTATGCCGGCAACGTCTGTTGCATTTCTAACCCTCCAATTATAGTTTTCTGCAACAAACTCCTGTGTCCAGCAAGGAGGCAAATTGTTGCCATTATTTTCAAATCCTTCGTGATAGGGAAATGATGTAATTGGACTGCAACCCAAGTGGTTAACCATGGCAGTAGCGGTATCGTTTGCCGGAACCTGATCGCCGGGCATATTGGCAACAGCCTGTATTTTGTGCATACCGGCTGCCGAAAGATTTAAGGTACTATTGAAGATATAGGTACTCTCGCCCATGCTTGGAATTGATCCGGTGAATGTTTCTGTATGCATCACGTTTCCATTGTGCATCAATTTTACGGGGAAGTTGCTTGCCGGAGCGCCGCCGTTATTCTTTAAACGTACTGTAACTTGCTCATTCGCAGAAAGCATGGCGTAATTACCGGTAATTGGTGTAATGTTGGTGGCTTGCACATCAATATAACTGTCGAAATGTGAGACGGTAACATCATCCACAAACCATCTGGGTCCATTGTCCGCGGTATATAAAAATGCAATATAAATCGTTTCTCCAATATATGCATCTAATGGAATAACAATGTTATACCAAACAGCAATCGTCGTTTCGTCTTCAGACAGTGTTTTAACTTCGGTAAATGCATTTATATTGTTGTTAACAGTGGTAGATATCAACACTTTGCTGCTATTATTATAGCCCATCAACTGTATGCGCGACCAAAAATCGAGCTCCGGGCTTCCGGTGCTTGGAAGGGTAATGGCGGGCGTAACCAATGCCGTTGCCTGCACGCTTCCGGCCAACCAATTGTGCCCTGCAGATCTGTTTCCACTGTGAGTATAAATTGTTTCGACCTCCCAGGTTCTTGTACCCGAAATATCAAGAATTGTCCAGCCCGCCGGTGGGAAAGTGGCACTTTCAAAATCTTCGGTCCAGGGAAATGAAGTAATCGGTTGTGCTTGTGCGCATCCTAATCCATATAGGAAAAGTATGGCTGAAAAAAGGAGGTTTTTCATAATGACTTAAAATTAAAACTTTGTGTCCTTTGCGTAAAATCTTTGCGTTCTTTGTGGTTAATAATTAAAACTTTTATTCCGTATAAAGTTGATAAATATCGTTTAAATTCCGTCCCAGCCCCTCATAATCCAACCCGCGCCCCACCACAAACTTGTCGGGAATGGTAATGCCCACATAGTGCACCGGCAAATCCAATTTATAGGCATCCGGCTTCATGGTGAGCGTAGCAATGCGAATCTCCTTAGCGCCTTTTTCGCTCAAAAGCTCCACTAAGGTTTCATACGTTTTGCCGGTATCCACAATATCTTCAATAATCAGCACTCTTTTATCTTTCACATCCTCATTCAATCCAATCAATGTTTTCATCACATTTGTGGATGAGGTTCCCTGATAAGAACTTAATTTAATGCACGATAAAACAGATGAGAATTGAAGTTGTTTCAACAAATCGGCAGCAAAAACGATCGCGCCGTTTAAAGTAACCAAAATAAGCGGCGGGTCGTCTTGGTAATCCCTATTAAGCTGTTGTGCCACTTCAGTAATTGCCTCGTCTATTTGTGAAGACGGAATGAATTTGACAAACTTTTTGTCGTGTAATTGAATAGTTTCTGTCACTTTTGTAAAATTTTCCGCAAAAGTAGCAGATTTTCGGCTTGAATTTTGATTTTAGCCAGAATAATTTTGATTTTTTTACCGCTGTATCATCATCTTTTGTGTAAGCACAGCGCCGGTTTTCAGCATGATCACCACAAAATGCAGGCCTGTGGCGGAAGTGGGTAATTGAATAGTATGGGAAGAGAGGGTTTGGGTTTCGTAGAGGGTGGCGCCGAGCGGGGTTATGATTTTGAGGTGGGCAATGTTGGTGAGGGGGAAGTTGGTTTCTAATTGGAAGGTGCCGGGGTTGGGGTTAGGGAGGATGGTAAATTGGGGAGGGGCGGTGGCAGAGTGGAGGGGAATATTATTAGGATGGGGAGGGGAAAATTGGGGAGGGGTTTCGGGGGCTTCGGGGGCTTCAGTTAATGATTTGTCATAAACATAATCAACATAAAAATTATGCTCCTTGCCGCTAAAATTAGCAGCACCATTGCAATAGGATATTGCATATTTCATCTTGAAGTATTTTCTACCTGTTGGCACATTATATCCATCATATACACCGTGAAGGCAATCCCATATATAAAAGTCTCCATCACTTATTATATTACTATGAATCTTACTATATATATGCTCTCCACTACTATTATAAATATCACATCTAAATTCTAAAGCGTAAAGTAGATTATAGATATATAGTTCATCAGAGGGTTTGGTGAGAGCATCGGGAAGAATATAGTCATAGCAAATAGCTCCACAAAGTCTTTCATATTGGGAAAGGTCTTTCATTTGCGTACTAAAATTAGAACCTTCTTCAGCTGTAAAACCCGGACCTAAAACAATTGAACCCGTTTCTTTCGTAATAAAATTTACTTCTTTTCCGGATGCAACTGTGGTAGCAACGCCTGCAGTTATTCTTTTAAAAGCCATTATTTCCGAACTAAGTTGAGCAGTACTTGTAATATTTTTTTCATTCGTATATCCACCTACATACCCACAAGACGTACAGGTGCCACCGCAATTAATTGTTTCTTCGCCGGGGATGCAGTTGGAACAAGGATCGTCTCCGCCGCCGCCGCCGCCGCCACCGCCATCATCGCAAGGATAATCCCGTGTTGATAAACAAGGAATAATACTGCCTCGCCACCAGTGGGGGTTAGGAAATCCGCCATCACCTTCCTTTTTCAAATAACAGTTAAAATCATGCCAGGATAGTTCACGTTTTCCACCATATTTCGGATCATTCGACGGATCCATATACAGAACAATGTCCCAATTTTTTATTCCGTAAATAACAACAACGTGCGCTCCAAACGGCCATTCCAGTAAGTCCCAATGAGCAATTAGAGGGCGATTTTGGGTAAGTTTCTCTTCAATAGTAGAATACCATGAACAGGTCTGCACTATCTCACATTCAAGAAGTCCAAATTTCTTCAAAACACCTTTAATGCTGTTCGGTTCATTATCAAAACCCAAGACTACACCCTCATTGCAAAGGCTTGGTGTAGCACAACAATTATTGCCATTATACCCGTCTAAATCCAAAACGTATTGCATTATAGCGCATTGGGTTTTACTTATACCACGATAAGCAAGCACGCTTTCTGCCGCGGCAGCAGAACACCAGTTGGATTGTGCCTGTGTAACAAGAGGTACTGCTAACGCTATGTTCTGAGCATGTAAAGTACCGGTTAACCCCAAAAAGAGTAATAAAATATCACTACTGACCGACAAAAATATTAAAAAATTTGAGTATTAAAAAGGGCGATCAAATAATCGCCCTAAAGTTGTAATTTTGTTGTTCCTAAAGCAACAAATACAATGGGCGAAGAAAGCAA
>WQWP01000177.1 GCA_009787485.1 Lentimicrobiaceae bacterium
CGGCGACGTCGGCAGGCGATGCGGACGCGGCGGTGCGGTGGGATTTCTGCCGACTTGAATTTTTGGTACTTTTTTTTCAAGAAAAAAGTACGTATAAAATTAATATTCAATTATTTATATAGAAACTTGCCTTGCAAAGGTCTCAACACGAATACTTCACGCAAACAATCAAGAGGAAGGGTTATTTTCTTAAAAATTTTCATAGATCTTCTCATGCACCAACAACCGAATCTTACTTCTGGAAAGCAGATTCGGCTCCACATCCGGATACACCCGATTGGATAAAAAGATATAGATGAGCTCTTCTTTCGGATCGCACCAAAATACGGTTCCTGTAAACCCCTGATGCCCAAAAGTTTTAGCACTTGCTCGTTTGGGCAAAATATCCGATGGCTTTTCCGCGCTCGGTGTATCAAATCCTAAGGCGCGGCGTTTAGAACCGTTGCAAAGATAAGGAGAGGTGAATAATTGTACCGTTTTTTCAGTGAGATAATGTTTTCCGTTGTAAATGCCTTTGTTCAACAGCATTTCTAAAATAACCAATAAATCATGTGCGGTTGAAAATAATCCGGAGTTGCCTGCAAACCCGCCAAACAGGGCAGAAGCCTGGTCGTGAACGTAGCCGTGTACTACTTGCCGGCGAAATGAAGTGTCGTTTTCAGTTGGGGCAATCTGTTCTAAATCAATGCCTTTTAACACAGGATTAAAGTAGGTGTTTTTTAATTCCAAAGGTTCATAAAATTCTGCATAAATATAATCTTCGTAGAGTGTTTGGGTAATTTCTTCTATCATCTCTTTCAAAAAAAGAAAACCTAAATCGCTGTATAAGTATTTTTTCGGTTTTAATTCGCTTTCGTAAATTATTTTTCTGATGGTATCTTGATAGTGAGGATCTAAAAACAGATTTTTCGCCACAGGAATATTGAAAATTTCTGTTTCAACCTCACTCAAATAGATGGTTCTCATAGAATCGGGTTCCAAATCTTTATGAAAAGGAATAAAAGCCTGTAAACCTGAGGTATGGGTTAATAACTCTTCAATACGCAACCTGCTTTTATTGCTTCCTCTTAACCAAGGCACATATTGTCCGATTGTATCTATTAATGAAAATTTTTCTTCGTCATACAATTTCATCAATGCTAATGTGGTGGCGAGAGGTTTGGTGATAGAAGCCACATCATAGAGCGTGTGCGCCGTTACGCCATTTTCGGTTTGATAATTGGTTGTTCCGTAATTTTTTACGAACAATGGGTTGCCCTTTTTTAACACTAAAATTTGACATCCGGGAAATATATTTTCTTTTATCCCCTTTTCAATAATCTGATCAATCTCTTTATTCTCTCCTTTCTCCCTTCTCTCTTCTCCTTTTCTCCCTTCTCCTTTCTCCTCTATATTTGATTTATAACCCAAAACAGATACAGGCAACCTCCCCTCAAACGGTATTTCCCCAAATATCCCCTGCATCGCCGCCTGCGTACTGTTTTCTGTACGTTGATAACCCACGATTACCGCATCGAATTTGTGTAACGATTTAAACTGAGCCAAGGCGTACGGATTTCCAAACAATGACAAAATCAGCTTTTTAGATTTTCCTAATGCGTCTAAAAATGCGACTGATTCTTGTGTGATGCCATAGTTTCGAGCCGGTATTTGGTTTGTACCGAGATAAACCACAATAACCTGGTCGTATTTTGAAAATTTGGTCAATGATGCCGGAATATTTTCCTTTTTTATATTTTTTTCGATTTTAATAAACGGCAGATTAAATTCTTGGCTTATTTTTTTTGCAAAATCCTCGTTTTCAGTATCTCCAATAAACAAAAAACATGTTTTTGCTACTAAGGGGGCTTTTCTTAATAAGGGTATTATTGTATTTGTATTTTTAACTAATGTTAATGCTTTTGTTTCTAATTGTTTAATAAAATTTGTAACACTTTCATCATTTAATTTTTCTACTACATTATTATTGTTTAAAGGTTGAAAAGAGGTGATGCCCCATTTTTCCTTCAGTTGTAACACTTTTAAGCATTTTTCATTAATACTCTCTTCAGAAATTTCGCCGTTTTCTACAGCTTTTTTGATTGCCGGAATGATGATGCTCAACTCATTGGGCAAGAGCAGTAAATCAATACCGGCTTGCAAACATTTTATTTCGGCGTCGGCGCCGGTGGGATACGTTTTTCGCAGTCCGTCCATTTCCATGCCATCGGTGATGATGATGCCGTTGAAAGCCATCTCGTTCCGAAGCAAATCGGTAACAATTTTGTAAGAAGTAGTGGAAATGGAGCCCGGTGTTTGGTCTAATGCCGGAATATTCAGGTGCGCCACCATGATCATCTCACTGCCGTTTTTAATCATTTTTTGGAAAGGGTAAAGTTCTGTTTCCCAAAATTCTTGCTTTGTTTTTTTGATGACCGGCAAGCCGTAATGAGAATCAACTTCCGTATCGCCATGCCCCGGGAAATGCTTGGCACAGGCAATAAGCCCATTATCTTGCATGCCGCGCATATATTGCAAAGATTTTTCGACTACCTGTTCCCGATTTTCTCCAAAAGAACGACTGTTGATTACCGGATTTTTAGCGTTGTTATTGACATCCACGCAAGGGGCGAAATTGAGATGGATGCCCAGTAGTTTGCATTGCTCTGCCACCTGGCGTCCCATTTCGTAAATCAATTCGTTGTTGGCGGCAGATAGCGCGCCCAGCGTCATCTGCCTTGGAAAAGCAGGCGTGCTGTCTAAGCGCATGGCTACGCCCCATTCCGCATCAATGGAAACCAATAGAGGGATTTTGCTGACGGACTGAATTTTATTGGTTAGATTGATTTCGCGGACAGGCCCTCCCTGAAAGAAGCAGACACCGCCGGGTTGGTACTGCTCTATCTCTTTGATTTTTTGAGCGTTATACGCTGCGTCTTTATTGGAGTGGATGCGGATGATGATGAGCTGGGCGATTTTTTCTTCCAGGGTCATGGTTTGGAGTTGTTGGAGCGCCCAAGTTGTAGGTTGGCATTCGGTTTTTTCTATGAAAGAAAATAGGAGGATAATGGAAAGAAGCAGGATTTTTTTGCACACAGATGACACGGATTTTACAGATTGGCACAGATTTTATTAACCTAAACGGCAAGTATGGATTTTTATTTAAAATCTCCATTAATTCCAATAACTATCTTATGTAAAGAAATTTCCCGAGTTGTTTGTTCCAAAGCAGCATTCACTAATCGAAGCAACCCCATGCAGCAAGGCACTTCCATAATGGCTGCCGTAAGTGATTTAATTTGAGCGTCATCAATCAATTGGCGTAATTTTTCTACGTAAATTTCTTGATTAGTGTCTAATTTTGGGCAAGCAATGACTAATTTTTTTCCTTCTTTTAAACATTGAAAATCAGGCGCTACAAATGCTGTGCAATCTGCTGCCAACAGTAAGTCAGCGTTTTGAAATTGCGGATTATGAGGGTTGATGAGATGTAATTGTATAGGAAATTGCGGGCGGTTTTGCGCCGTATGTTCTATACAGCAAGCTGTTTTCGGCGCCACCGGCTTTTCCTGCTTGGGCGTTTCAATCTC
>WQWP01000178.1 GCA_009787485.1 Lentimicrobiaceae bacterium
AAAATGTTACTTCTACCTCTCTGCCAATGTATGCAGGCGGAATAGGTACAGAAACCATTGCATCGTTGGGTATAATGATAGTACTTGTCATAATAGTTATGTTTTTTTAATTACGCTGCAAATAAACATGACATTTTGAAATTACACACAGACAGATAAAAATGGGGGATTCGTTCGGATCCCCCTTCGTCTTTTCTGACACTCAAATATTTTAATATTTTTGTTTTGCATTAACTAATTAAATTTTTCAAATATGAAAGTATCAGGTTTAGACGTGCACAAAGATAGTATCTTTTGCGCAATTTATGACGGTAAATCTTATTCTGAGGTAAAAGAGTATGATTCAACTACTAACAGTGGAGGAATTAAATTGTGTTTAACTTACCCCTTTATCACCGCCAGCGGACTCAACTCCACCTTTATTTTTACCAAATCTTTCTGAAACTCCATAACTTGTGAAATATCTTTGTACGCCGACGAGGCTTCCTCCAAATCAGATTTTCCGCGAATGGAATGCAGAATGCCAAGTGCGTCTAATTTGCTTTTTTCTTCTTCGAGATTGAGGTTGCGAATGGCGGCGGAACGGCTCATTACACGTCCTGCACCGTGCGAACAACTCATAAAACTTTCCGGATTGCCAAGCCCCTCAACAATGTAAGATTTTGTGCCTTGCGAACCGGGGATAATACCAATTTCCCCCAACTTTGCTGAGGTTGCGCCTTTGCGATGGATAATCACTTTCGTGTCGAAGTGCGTTTCCCATGCGGCGTAATTGTGAGCAATGTTTATGAGCGGCTCAAAAACCATATTATCAAGTACCGAAGCAACCACCATTTGAATGCGCTCCATCATCAGTTTGCGGTTCGCTAAGGCAAACTCCGTGCAATATTTCATTTCCTGATAATAAAGATGCGCCTCGTCGGTCTCGAAAGGTAAAAAAGCCAAATCTGCTTTTGGATGCACCGAAGAATAATAGATTTCATTCAGCTTTTTTGCTTTTTTATTGTAATATTCAGCCACTTGCAAACCAAAATTACGACTTCCCGAATGTACCATAATCCAAAGGAAACCATCTCCGGAACGTTGCAATTCAATAAAATGGTTGCCGCCACCGAGCGTGCCAAGTTGCTTTAGGGCTGCAAGATACTGTCGTTTAACTATAACCAATTCGTCAAGGTTGTAGCCTTGCGGCATCAGCGATTCATCTTGTCGTTCCTTGTGGTGGTCAAATCCAAGCGGAATAAGCGCCCTAATTCCCGACATAATATCGGTTAATTGCTTGCGTTTCATTTCATCAGCGCAAATATTGGTTTTTACGGCACACATGCCGCAGCCAATATCCACGCCCACCGCATTGGGAACGATTACGTTATTGGTTGCCAGCACGCCGCCAATAGGCATCCCGTAGCCTTGATGCGTGTCGGGCATCAGGCAGATGTGACTAAATGCAAAGGGCAGATTGGCAAGGTTGATAGCTTGTTTTAAGGCACCCTCCTCAGGCTCGTCTAACCACATTTTGATAGGGATTTTTTCAGTTGAGATTATTTTTTGCATTTTCTTTTAATTCTTAATTTTTAATTCTTAATTCAAATATTTCCCCAGCGCCGCCCTGTAATTCTCTTGTATCTCTTCTGCAAACCATTTCGGCTCCAATACTTTTACCTCTTTTCCATAAGATAAAATCTCCATCTTGAAATCGTGTGTAAGGTAAATATTCAGACTGATGCGCAGTTCTTTATCGTTGTCAATCAGAATTTGTTGCGTTTCGTGTAAGGGTAACGACTTGATATATTTTCCTTGAAAAGGATCGAACGACAACACCGTTTTTTGCGGTTTTTCATCGCCGGGGATAATTATGCCAAAGCAGTGTTGCAACATCTTGCGAATATCGAAATTGTTATCTTCGGTAAAATGTTCTTTGGAAATTTCCAAGGCAGAAAGACGATCTAAAGCATAGATTTTCATGCGTTTGTCATATTCATCCCGCGCCACCAAATACCAGCGATACTTAAATTCTTTCAATGCCAATGGATGAACGGTTCTATTTTCAGCATGCTCTTTGTAGTATTTCTGATAAGAAAAGGAAATTTGCAAACGGTTTTTAATCGCGTGAAGCAAACCATAGAGATGCTCGGTGCCTTGCGCTTGTCTGTTTTCCAAATAGATATGCTCTTTTGTACGCTCATTCACTTTCAAAGCATGATATACATCAAAGGCTTCAAAAAAGCGGTCATAATGTTTCGAGTCAAGTTCATCGTCAATATAATATACTTTCCTTGAATGGTCGTATTTTATTATAATTTGATAAACTTCGGCAATATCCTCAACATCACGCTGAAAGGTGCGTATAGAGATGTTGAAGTCATTGCCCAATTCTGATTCACGCGACAGATAATCTGCAATTTCTTTAAACGATGCGCCTTTTGTTCTACGCAACTTGTTAATGATTAGGTGGTGGCGGGTGGTGGTTTGGCGTTGGGACATAAGAATTGAGAGTTAAAAATTAGGAATTAAGAATTATGGTTTAAAGTTCAAAGTTTAAGGTTCAAAGTTTTATGGTATGATTTTTATTGCGATGGCGGCGCAGGCTTCGGCGTCGGCGAGGGCGTGGTGGTGGTTTAATAAATTGTACCCGCAGTGAGCGGCTACTGTGTGCAGTTGGTGGTTGGGCAGCAAACTTCCGAATACTCTTCGCGAGGCGTTGCAAGTGCAATGAAATTCATAATCGGGATAATCCATTTGATACAAACGGAATACCTCTTGCAAACACCCTTCGTCGAAGGAACTGTTATGCGCCACTAACGGTAAACCGGCTATTTTATGCTCAATTTCCTTCCATACATGAGGAAAAATAAGGGCATCTATAGTATCTTCAGCGGTCAATCCGTGAATTTTCGTAAAACGCCACCAATACCATTCCGGCTCCGGATGAATAAGGCGGTATATTTTGTCTGTAATTATTCCATCACGAACAATCACCACACCCACACTACATACGCTTGAACGGTGGTGGTTGGCAATTTCAAAGTCAATGGCGGCGAAATTTAGCATCTATCTTTTTGATTATTTCGGCGGCAAAAATACAAGATTACTGCGTCAAAATATGTCGTGGGCAAAAATAATATTTACTTGTTAAGCTATTTTTCTAATTTCCTTAGCCTTATTTTATTGCTAAGAGCCATATCGCTCTTGTAATTTAATGCTGTTTTAATGGTAGGATAAGTGCACCCAAGATCTGCCATTATCTCTTTTTTGATTCCGTAATTTACTAAAATGGTTCTCATACTTATAAATTTATATTTTTGCTTCGATTTTTAATTTTAAAGACCACAGCAAAGATACTCATATTTCCGTACTAACCAATCAGCTACATAAAAGTAAGATATATTCGATTGCTATTGTTTTGGGGGTAGTCAGGCAAGAATCTTAAAAAAACCAATATAATAAAAAAAATAAGGAGGACACAAAATGTTAGTAAGTGAATTTTCTATGGAAACAAAGGCATCGGAAAGCAAAATATGGCAAATATTTACTGATG
>WQWP01000179.1 GCA_009787485.1 Lentimicrobiaceae bacterium
AAAAAATATATCTTTGCCATCGTATAAACGTAAACAGAGATAATATGAATACCAATGATTTAGCTTTATTTGAAGAATTACAATTGAATTTCATCACGGATATCAAGCAGAAGATCCGTCAGGCGCAATATGAAGCAATGCGGTCTGTGAATGTGCAACTCATTAATCTTTATTGGGATATTGGAGAATCTATTGCCAAAAAACAAAAAGAGAGTTGGGGGAAATCTGTTGTTCCCAAGTTGGCGGAAGAACTGCAAAAAGAATTTCCGGGCGTAGGTGGTTTTTCGGAACGTAATTTATGGCTAATGGCGCAGTTTTATACTGAATATCAATATGCTACAAATCTGCAACCATTGGTTGCAGAAATTAGCTGGACGAAACATGTTATTATCCTCAACCGTTGCAAAGACAATCTCGAAAGACAATTTTACATTCAAGCAACTAAAAAATTTGGATGGACAAAAAATGTGTTAATCCATCAAATAGAGGGTAAAAGCTATGAAAAATATTTGCTCAACCAAACCAATTTTGAACAAAATTTACCGGAAAGCATAAAAAATCAAGCCATTTTAGCAGTAAAGGATGAATATTCTTTCGATTTTCTCAATCTCGGTGAAGAACATTCTGAGAACCAGTTAGAAACAGCATTAGTAAACAATATTCGTGCATTTTTACTCGAAATGAATTTTCAATTTGCTTTCGTAGGCAATCAATTTCGGGTACAGGTAGATGATGAAGAGTATTTTATAGATTTATTGCTCTACCATCGCCAATTGCAGTGCCTTGTGGCTATTGAACTGAAAGTGGGAAAATTCATTCCCGAATATAAAGGAAAAATGGAGTTTTACCTTTCCATTCTCAACGACAAAGTAAAACTACCCAATGAAAACGATGCCATTGGTATTATTATTTGTAAAGAAAAAAATCGCACAATAGTAGAATATTCTCTAAAAACAAGTAATATGCCTATCGGCGTAGCAACTTATACTACTACTAATAAATTGCCTGAAAATTATCAGAATTTTTTACCGGACGAAGAAACAATTATTAAAAAGCTGACAGATATAACAAAATACTAAAAACAAGAGATTAATTTTCTTTGTTTCATAGATACGAGTTCGATAAAATGACTCCAACTTAATCTTTGCAACAGTGTCACAAGAATTTGTTGTCTATATGTGCTTCTTCCAAAAGCAAAAGTTGTTGTTCTTTGTTTAATCCGAAATAGTTCATATTGATAATAATAGTTTTCTAATCCATACAGGAATTAATTTTATATCGGTTTCAAATTCTTTTGCTGAAATAGTTGAGAAATGTTTTTTTATGATTTCTTGCTCGTCTTTTGTGATTTTGCCTTCGCCTATTTCGCGTAATGCAGAAACAATAAGCATTAATTTTTGAGATTTATACGACAAGCGTTTCAGGTCGGAAGTGTGTTTAAACAGAATGCCGCGACCTTCGCCAACTTTAATTCGGCGTGGTGCACCATCAGTAATATATATCACATTCATAGGAACTTGTGTTGAAAGCCCAAGTATATTTAATGCGTGTGATGCTGTTGGCACAATTCGGCATTTATCGCGTTTGGCTATGGCATGAGCAATTTCGTCAATCCTTGGAGTATCTTTGAAAACATAGCCATAAAGTTCTGAATTGGGTTTAGGATAATAATAAATCCCGAAAGCAACTCGAATCAACAGACCTTCTTTTACCATTCTGTGTAACGCTATTCGAATAGCATTAGGCGACCCGAATTTTGCAAAATCTTCTCCGAAAAATATTTTTCCACGTCTGTTTTGTTTAATCTTTTTTTCTATTTGTTTATCAATACTTTGCATAGATTCTATGTTTTAATTATTGTAACAATAATATGATAAAAGTGTTACATACTTTGAGGTTGCAAAAATATATTTTTTTCGAAAAGAAAAGAAAACAAGCAAAAATTTCAAATCAAATCAAGAAACCAACTAATAATGAATAATTAATAATGAATAATAAATTATACCCCACATGAAAAAAACAATTTTACTACTTTCTGCTTGTTTGCTTGCAATAAACCTATTAGGTCAAAGTGGAACAATACCCTACCTCTATTTGGAAGATAAAAACGGCGAGATTGAAGTAATTCCGTTTACGAACGATGGAACAATGACCATAATTGGAAATCTAATTCTGATAGACACACCGGAAGAATTTCTCGAATATGACTACGACGAAATAGAAAGATTTTATTTCAGGTACCATTACACAATTACCCTGAACGACAATCCGGAGGGCACCGCAGATACGCTTACGGGCGCCGGAATCTACGCTTATGATACGCCGATAGAAGTAACCGCAACATTCAACAACGAATGTTACTCTTTTGTAAGTTGGACGGAAGGAGGCAGTGTAGTTTCTACCACTCCCCAATACTTCTTTTTCGTAACCGGACCACGTACTTTAACGGCAAACTTTGCGCCGATACCTCACGAAATTGTTTTAATTTCCAATCCTTTAACAGGCGGCACAACTGAGGGTGGTGGCTTCCATGACTGCGAGAGCATAATTACCGTAACGGCAACGCCTGAGTACGGCTATGAATTTATAGGCTGGACGGAGGGCGGTAACGAAGTCTCCAACATGGCAGCATATACCTTTGAAGTAACCGTACCTCGCATTTTAACTGCCAATTTCGCACTGAAAACCTACGAAATCCTCTTATATTCAAATCCGTCAGCCGGTGGCACAACTTTGGGCAGCGGCACATATACGTACGGAGATACAGCCACTGTGTATGCCACGCCAAACGACTGCTACGAATTTGTAAAATGGACGGATAAATACGAGAATGATATTTCTACCGAAAATCCTTATGTGTTTCTTGTTACCGGACCCGATACTCTGATTGCCGTCTTTATTTTGAAAGTTTGCGAGATTACCGCTGTGGCAGACCCCCAGAAATTGGGTACGGTTATTGGCGGCGGAAACTTTTACTGCGAAACTTGGGTAATGGTAGTAGCAGCACCAAATGACCCATGTGCAATATTTACTCACTGGGCGAAAGATGGCGACACTGTTTCCACAGACCTTTCCTACCAATTTGAAGTAACGGAAGATTACTGCCCTTCTACATTGGTAGCGCATTTTGAAATTATAACCCTTGGCATTT
Organism: Lentimicrobiaceae bacterium; assembly: GCA_009787485.1. GTDB lineage: Bacteria > Bacteroidota > Bacteroidia > Bacteroidales > WCHB1-69 > WRNX01. The sequence goes on from WQWP01000179.1 coordinate 3,152, forward strand.
TTGTTGAAGCAAATCCGGAAGGCGGCGGCGAAGTAGAAGGCAACGGCACATATAACTGCGGCACATCCGTAACTGTAACCGCAACGGAAGATGAGTGCTACAATTTTGTAAACTGGACGGTAGCCGGCAATGACGTTTCCGACCAAATGGAATACACTTTTACAGTAACCACGGAACTCATAGAACTTTTTCCCAACGGCTATACTTTAGTTGCCCATTTTGAAATAAAAACCCTTAACATTTTCGTTGAAGCAAACCCAACGGATGGCGGTACAGTTTCAGGTGGCGGCAATTATAATTGTGGTGAAGTGATAGAATTGTTGGCAACACCCGAAGAGTGTTACCGTTTT
>WQWP01000180.1 GCA_009787485.1 Lentimicrobiaceae bacterium
ACATCCCACGTATTATTGATGGATTCGATTCGGCAGGCGTTTACGAATTCTTTATAGAAGCAACCTTTATGCATCCAACATGTAACCCTGTTATATCTAACATTTTAACATTCAATGTGGTTGAAAATCCAAAATGGGACAACGTAAGCATCACACCGAACGATCAAATATATTTAGGACAAGAGATTCATCTTCAAGCCGAAATTCAACAAAATTCTATCAATGCGGGTGTAATCCAATGGCAATACAGCATAGACGATGGCGCATTGATAGATCTGCCGGTTGGGGGTAATATCATTCATACACCGCAAGTTGTAGGCTCTTATACCTATATGCTTACGTATATTCCGGATAAGCCGGCTACAGGTTGTATGCTTGCTCCTTTTATGTCTTCTCCTATTTCAGTGATTCTAAGCATTAACGAGCATGAAATCCACTCTTTCCTGCGTGTGGCGCCGAATCCGGCAAATGAATATGTTGAGGTTAGAATGGGAATTGCAGGGCAAGCCCACAATGACGGTGCGGTACACATTATTGAATTTTATAACGCTTACGGACAATTAGTAAAACGGGTGCCTTACCACAGCGAAACAAAAGATAATATTGTAACACAACGCATTTCGATTACTGATTTGAGTAAAGGGATTTATTTGGTAAAGGTGGGGAATAAGGCGGTAAAGCTGGTGGTGCAGTAAAAAACACTATATTCGCGCCCTCTTATGAAAAAAGCGCTTATACTACTTTCTACCATATTAATAATCATCACTTTAAACGCCCAAAAAGTAACCCTTTCCGGCATCGTGAAAGACGCTGTTAATGGGGAAACCATTGCCGGCGCTTATGTCATTTTAAAAGATACGCTTGCTAAAACTACTCCAAGCGGCGCGGTAACCAATACCTCCGGCTTTTTTTCTATTACGGTGGAAAAAGGGACTTATATATTGAATGTTAACTATTTAGGATATAAACAAATAGTAGAAAAAATTACCCTCACTTCAAACGTAAAGAAAAATATTGAAATTGAGCCTTCTGTAATTATTACGGATGAAGTAGTGGTTAGAGGGCAGGCGGTGGACAGAAACGTTACGAGCGCCGATGTGGGCAGAATGGAAATGAAGATCGAAGTCATTAAAGCGCTACCGGCATTTTTTGGCGAAGTAGATGTGCTCAAAGCGATTCAGCTACTCCCCGGCATTCAATCGGGCTCTGAAGGGAACAGCGGGTTTTACGTGCGCGGCGGCAATGCCGACCAAAACTTGGTCTTGTTGGACGAAGCGCCTATTTACAACGCCGGGCACCTGTTCGGTTTTTTCTCCATTTTTAATGCAGATGCCGTGAAGAGCATTGAAGTCATCAAATCGGGAATGCCTGCCTATTTCGGTGGTCGCCTGGCATCTATCATAGATGTTACACAAAAAGAAGGAAATATGAAGAAATATGAGTTAGACGGCGGAATTGGCGTTATTTTTTCCCGTTTAACCGTGCAGGGTCCCATAAAAAAAGACAAAGCCTCTTTTATTATCTCAGGCAGAAGAACTTATATCGATTGGTTAATTCAACCTTTTCTAAAAAAAGATTCTCCGTTTAAAGGCGCCAAATTTTATTTCTACGATTTGAATGCCAAATTCAACGTCATTGTGAACGATAAACACCGGCTTTATTTTGGTGGCTATTATGGAGATGACGTTTACGGATTTAAGTCGCAAAACGGCAATACCAATGCTACTTTTGCGTGGGGCAATGCGGCGGCTTCGGCGCGGTGGAATTACATCATTTCGCCCAAACTGTTCTTAAACACTTCGGGCACATTTAGCGATTATAAGTTTAAAACAGAGATGAAGCAGGGGGTTTATAATTTCGCAATCTCCTCAGGAGTGAGAAGTTATGCACTGAAATCGGAGCTCACTTTTTTGCCTAATCCCAACCATAATGTAAAATTTGGCGCGCATTATCTTTTTCACACTTTTTTCCCATCCAATTATGAAGTGGAAGCAGGGCAAAACAACAATCTTACGCTTCCCAAATCGAAACCTTTTTATGCTAATGAGTTGTCAATTTATGTGAATGATGAATGGGATATTGTAAGATGGTTAAAAGTAAACTACGGGTTGCGTTATTCTCACTTTTCACATGTGGGCACATTTACCCGTTTTGTCTTGGATGAAAAAATGCAAATTGTTGATTCTATAGTATATAAACCCGGAGCAATTGCCCACCAGTTTAATTATCCCGAGCCGCGTATTTCGGCGCGTTTTTTGTTAGATACCAATACTTCCGTCAAGGCGTCTTATACCATGAATTATCAGTTCCTGCACCAAATTTCCATGTCTTCAGTTTCGTTGCCCACCGATGTTTGGATGCCCAGTACCGAGTTTATCAAACCGCAGGTGGGACATCAGGTTTCGCTGGGCGTTTTCAGAAACTTTCATCAAAATATGTTTGAAGCGTATATTGATGCTTACTACAAAAAAATGAACAATTTGTCGGAATATAAAGACGGATTGGATTTTTCAATGTTGCAAGTCAACCCGGATCAAATCATTACGCAAGGAGAAGGCCGATCGTGGGGCATCGAGTTTTTCCTGCAAAAAAACAGAGGCTGGTTTACCGGATTTGTGGGCTACACGCTTTCTTACACCAAAAGAAGGTTCGACGCCCTCAATAACGGCGAGTGGTTTTGGGCAAAATACGACCGCCGCCACGACGTCTCCATCAGCCTGAGTTTCGATATTATCCGAAATAAACTGTCGGTGGGCGCCGTGTGGATATTCGCCAGCGGAAACACCATGACCGTACCCACAGGGTACTACTTTTTTAACGGGAATTTAATCACAGAATACAGCGACCGGAACGACTACCGCCTGCCGCCGTACCATCGTTTAGATCTATCTGTAAATTGGAACATCGTTAAACGAAAGCGCTTTGAAACGGGTCTTAACTTCTCCATTTACAACGTGTATAATCGCAAAAATCCTTTCTTTATCTTTTATGAAACCACCACCAACTTCGATCCTAATGTGCAACCACCTGTTTTTGATATGACTACGAAGGCTTACAAGATGAGTTTGTTTCCTATTATTCCTTCGATAAATTGGAATTTTAAGATTAAATGAACCGAAAATTATAAACCATGACCCGAAAATTATTAAAATTAACCGCATTCCTGCTCATTCTCATAACAGCCCTCGCCTCCTCCTGCCAACCGGAAGAGCCTAAAGAAATTGAATACACAATATTGCCTGAAAGCTTAAATTTTGAGGCTACCGGCGGTGAAGACGGATTTATTGTAACTATTAAATCTCCTGCAACAGTAGAAAGCGTAGAATCTTTTGCCGCATGGTGCCAAGTATCTACAAACGGTGCGTCTCCTGTAAATGTAATGGTAACCGTTGACCCTTATACTTATTATGAGGCACGTACTACT
>WQWP01000181.1 GCA_009787485.1 Lentimicrobiaceae bacterium
AGGAGAAAATGGTGTGAAAAGCAAGAAAGATGCGCTGAGCGTGCGCTGTGTGAAGAAGTTCTAAGGTTTTGACCTGAATCAGCAAGAACAGGATTATTGAAAAAAACAAAAAACCCCGCTATACATTGTGAGCGGGGTTTTTGCAGTAAATGGGTGTGCATTAAAAATTCTTTTGCTGCAACTGATAATACGCTTGCGGATGATCGCAGGAAGGACAAATTTCGGGAGCGGAATATCCAAAATGAAGGTATCCGCATTCGCGGCATTGCCACATTACTTCCATTTTGCTTTTAAACACCTCATACGTTTGAATGTTATCCAACAATTTGCGGTAACGCGCTTCGTGGGCTTTTTCTACCGTAGCAATAGCGCGGAATTTGGCTGCAATTGCCGGAAAGCCTTCCTCATCGGCAATGCGTGCAAATTCAGGGTAAAGGTGTTCCCACTCTTCTTGCTCGCCGGCTGCGGCTGCTTTCAGGTTTTCTTCGGTAGCGCCGATTACTCCGGCAGGATAACTTGCCGTAATCTCTACCTCGCCGCCTTCCAAAAATTTGAAGAAAGTTTTAGCATGCGCTTTTTCTTGCTCGGCAGTGTCTAAAAAGATAGCACAAATTTGTTCATACCCCTCTTTTTTAGCTTGCGATGCCCAAAAAGTGTAACGGTTTCTCGCTTGCGACTCACCGGCAAACGACTTTAATAAATTTTGTTCTGTTTTTGTTCCTTTGATACTCATAATGTTTAATATTTAAAAATTTAATATTTAAAAATTTAAGGGTTAACGTTCTTATTATTTATTGATTTATAAAATTTTCATTTAATTGTTTGTAAGATTAATAAATTTAAATCTTTAAATCTTAAATTTTTAAATTATCATTCATACACCACCACAAAAACATCCTCATCCCCCTTCTGAAGATTCAGCTGCTCCCGAGCATACCTCTCCAACATCCCCGCAGTATCATCCTGCAACTGCTCAAAAGTATAAGTATTGTTAATCTTATTTTTTGTTTGAACAATATTTTCATCCAACTGCTTAATTCTTTCATTCAATTTCCGGTGCTTATAAACATTGTTTTCTGAGAAAAAGAGCAAATACACTACAAAAACAACAACCGTTATTCCGCTGATTATTAGTAAAAGTTTACGATTCATTAAGATTAAATTTTCCGCAAAAGTATAAAATTTTCAATAAAAAAAGGCTACTTTTTGAGTAGCCTTTCACATCAAAATTTATAAATAGAAAAATACTATTCCTTATTTTCCTCTAAATCTTTTTTCAACGTCTTAAAAATATCCAAATCTCCTAACGTAGTTTTTTCGGTATTCTCATTAATTTTTTCAATCTCTTTTTTTCGTTTTTTTTCTTCGGTAACTATGCGCTTTTCTTCATCTTCTTTCGATTCTTGCCAGGTTTTGGAGTGAGAAAGGTTGATTTTTTTTGCATCTTTCTGAAACTCAATTACTCTAAACGGAAGCACTTCTTCGATTTTCGGATTGGATTTATCTTCTTTTTGTAACGCACGGTTGAAACAGAATCCCTCAATACCATACGGCAATGCCACGGTGAAGCCTTTGTCGTTTTGCGAGATAATGGTACCTTGATGGGTCGTTCCCACTGCAAAAACAGTTTCAAATACATCCCAGGGATTTTCTTCCAATTGTTTGTGTCCCAGGCTCAATCTGTGGTTTTCGGTATCTACTTCCAATACAACTACGTCAATCGTATCGCCGATTTTGGTAAATTCAGCCGGATGTTTGATTTTCTTCGACCAGGAAAGATCCGAGATGTGAATCAATCCATCCACGCCTTCTTCCAATTCTACAAAAATACCAAAGTTGGTAAAGTTGCGAACAGTGGCTGTGTGTTTTGAGCCGGTAGGATATTTTGTGGTAATATCTGCCCATGGATCTGGAATTAACTGTTTGATACCCAACGACATTTTTCTTTCGTCGCGGTCTAAAGTTAAGATAACGGTTTCTACTTCATCACCCACTTTCAAGAAATCGTGTGCGGTGCGTAGATGTTGCGACCAGGACATTTCCGAAACGTGCACCAAGCCTTCAACGCCCGGGCTTACTTCGATAAACGCGCCGTAATCGGCAATCACCACTACTTTGCCTGCAATTTTATCGCCCACTTGGAGGTTTGCATCTAATGCATCCCAAGGATGTGGGGTTAATTGTTTCAATCCGAGTGCAATACGTTTTTTGTTTTCGTCGAAATCAAGAATAACCACGTTGATTTTCTCATCCAACTGCACAATTTCTTCCGGGTGGTTGATGCGTCCCCATGATAAGTCGGTGATGTGGATTAAACCGTCCACGCCGCCCAAGTCTATAAACACGCCGTAGCTGGTGATGTTTTTCACCGTGCCTTCCAAAATCTGACCTTTTTCCAAACGTGCAATAATTTCGGCTTTTTGAGCTTCCAACTCATCTTCAATAAGCGCTTTGTGAGAAACCACCACATTTTTATATTCATGGTTGATTTTAACCACTTTAAATTCCATCGTTTTATTCACATATACATCATAATCGCGAATCGGTTTCACATCAATTTGCGAGCCGGGTAAAAATGCTTCAATGCCGAACACATCAACAATTAAACCACCTTTCGTTCTGCATTTTACATATCCGGTAATGATTTCATTATCCTCATAAGCTTGATTTACGCGATTCCAGGATTGTAACAAACGCGCTTTTTTATGAGATAACTGAAGCTGTCCTGTTGCATCTTCTTGATTTTCAACATACACTTCAATTTCGTCTCCAATTTTCAGTTCCGGTTTGTAACGCAATTCGGAAGCCGTAATTACGCCATCCGATTTAAACCCGATGTTTACCACGATTTCGCGCATGTTGATAGATACTACAGTACCTGTAATCACCGCGTTTTCGTCAATAGATTTAAAAGATTTTGTGTACAACTCGGCATAGCGTTCTTTTTCCGTAGCGCTATATTTGGACCCTTTTTTCTCAAGATTGTCCCAATTAAAGTTTTCTAATGAATCGTACGCATTTTCGATTTGGTGTTTTTTAGCAGGTTTCTTTTCCTCTGCTACTAATGGAATTTCTTCGACGATTTCCTCAACAACAGGAGTTTCCTCGACAACAGGAGTTTCCTCAACAACGGGAGTTTCCTCAACAATAGGAGTTTCCTCAACAACGGGAGTTTCTTCTACAACCTCAGTAGGTGTTTCTTCTACAATTTCTTCTTGAACAGGTTGTTCCACAACTTGTTCTTCGTTTTCTGCTTCCATTTCAGGAGCAATGTTTAATTCTTCAGACATTTTTTTCTGTTTTGAATCAGAATTGATTCTTTTTTTTAATTTGACTTCGAGGTTAACTTATTGAATACCAAACCGAAGA
>WQWP01000182.1 GCA_009787485.1 Lentimicrobiaceae bacterium
GCACAGACCGTTGTATTTCCCCTGCGTGAGCGAGGCGGAGGGCGGCGAAGCCGGTGCGAGCCGCAGGCGAGCACGGGAGCGAAGCGTACCCCGTAGCCACCGCGACCCGAGCGTGGGTAGGATGAGGCGGCAGGGTGCAGAACGACGGCGGCAGAGCCGCCGCCGAACATAATTGAGCCGCCGCCGAACGTGCGGAGGAAAGCGAGCGGGCACGCCCAAAAAATAAAATATTATAATATTTTCGCAAACGAATAAAAAAAACAGAAACGTTTACCAAATTTTATGCAACTATTACAAATCCAAAACATTACCAAAAAATTCACCAACCACTTAGCCTTAGACGACGTCTCATTCGAGATTGATAAAGGCAAGGTTTTCGGTCTCTTAGGTCCCAACGGCGCCGGAAAAACCACGCTAATTCGTATTCTTACGCGCATCACTACGCCCGATCAGGGAGAGATTTTGTTTAACGGAAAACCACTATCCGAAAAAGATTTGGAAAACATCGGCTACCTGCCCGAGGAGCGCGGTTTATACAAAAAAATGGAGGTGGGCGAGCAAGCCATGTATTTGGCGCAGTTGAAAGGACTTTCGCACCATGAAGCCTTCACACGCCTCAAATATTGGTTTAGGAAATTTGAAATTGAAGGCTGGTGGAAACGGAAAGTAGAAGAGCTTTCTAAAGGAATGCAACAAAAAATGCAGTTCATTACCACCATCATTCATGAGCCGGAATTGTTAATTTTAGATGAGCCCTTCAGCGGCTTCGACCCCATTAACGCCAATTTGTTGAAAGAAGAAATATTGTTCCAAAAAGAGAAAGGAGCCACCATTATCCTTTCTACCCACAACATGGCTTCGGTAGAGGAAATCTGCGATGATATCGTGCTGATTAACAAATCGAAAAAAATATTGAGCGGAAATATTACGGAGGTTAAAAACCGGTTTAAAAAACATCGGTTTGTTATTGAAGTTGAAAAAAATGACAGATTGTCCGATATTGACCTTCCCAATTATATTGAACTTATATCACAAACCGAAAAGCCTCATGCTACGATATTTGACATACAATTGTTGTCTCATACTTCTTCTAATGAATTGTTAACCTGTTTTATGGGAAAAGGGAACATTGTTTCTTTTCAGGAGTTGCTGCCTTCGATGAATGAAATCTTTATTGAACAGGTTAGTGCTTATAATCAACAAAATAAAACTATATAAACTACCCCGCCCTTCGGGCACCCCTTCAAAATTTGAAGGGGATGTTTTAAATCTTTAAATTTTAAATCTTTAAACCTCTTTTTATGAATAAAATAAAACTAATAATTGCCCGCGAATATTTAACCAGAGTAAAGAAAAAATCGTTTATTATTATGACGATTTTAGCGCCTGTTCTCTTGGCGGCGCTCATGGTGGTGCCTACGCTCATTGCCGTAAGGACGATGGAATCGCAAAAACAGATGAATATTTTGGTAATTGATGAAAATGATTTTTTTATCAATAAGTTGGAAGATAGCTCATTTGCTGTTTTTACTTACCGCTCAGGCGAGGTGGAAGAGTTTAAAAAAGAGCTTTTTACCGGTAATTACGACGCCCTTTTGCATATCATTAAAGGTGATGCCGTATTGAGAGCCAACCTGTTTTATGCCAAAGACCCGCCTTCGCGGTTGGAATCCAATTTGGTAAAAGAGTTGAATAAACATTTGTTTGATAGATTGTTGATAGAAACATTTAACATTGATCCTCAAGAGTTTGAGAGGTATAAAAATACAACCCAAGCCACCATCACAAGTATTAAAATTGATGAGCAAGGCAATGAGAAAGCGAGTTTTGCGGAGGTCAGCAAAATTGTGGGTATGGTGAGCGGAATTATCATTTACTTTTTCATTTTTATGTGCGCCCAACAAGTGCTGCGAGGCGTGCTGGAAGAAAAAACCAACCGCATTATTGAAGTGCTGATTTCGTCGGTAAAACCCATGCAATTGATGTTGGGAAAGATTGTAGGCGTTGCCATGGTGGGACTTACACAGTTCGTTTTGTGGGTAGTATTAACATTTGCATTGGTTTTTGGAGTGGGATTAGTTATGCCCAACCTGCTTGCCGGAGATTCGGAAATGATACAAACGGCAATGCAAAACCAAATGGCTGTGGGGGGGGGTAATATGGGGGATGGTAACACCCAGCCCCTACAGAATACCGTGGATATGGAACAATTTTTGGCGCAAAATTCAATTTTTGAACAAATTCAAAATTACTTTAATTTCTCATTTACGGCTTTGTTGCTTTGTTTCCTGTTTTACTTTATCTTCGGCTATCTCATTTATGCTTCGCTGTATGCGGCGGTGGGCTCGGCGGTGGATGCAGAAACCGACTCGCAGCAATTCCTACTGCCTGTTACCGTTCCGTTAATACTAACCATTATATTGTTTATGCCCATTACCGAAGATCCAAGTGGCTCCTTAGCGCTTTGGATGTCTATGATTCCGCTCACTTCGCCGGTGGCAATGATGATGCGATTGCCCTCAGGAGTGCCTTTGTATGAGCTGCTTATTTCTATGAGTTTGTGCGTGCTGTTCTTCTTCTGTTGCGTTTGGTTGGCCGCGAAAATCTACCGCATCGGCATCCTCACATACGGCAAGAAAACAACCTGGAAAGATTTAGGGAAATGGTTGAGGTATTAAGCAGCGGCGGTAGAACCGCCGCCGAACATATTGCCGGTAATAGTAGTAGTTTATATCAAAAATATTATGTCCATAGTATATATCAGTTTAGGAACCAATCTCGGCAATAAACAGCAGAATTTGAGCCGCGCAATAAACGCCATCCATCAAACCGTCGGAAAAATCCTTGCCCAATCCTCCATTTACGAAAACGAATCCGTAGGTTTTGAAGGAAACACTTTTTTAAATCAAGCAATTAAAGTTGAAACAGCACTTTTTCCCGAGCATTTATTACAAAAAACACAAGAGATTGAGAGAAAATTAGGACGTACTCAAAAAACCGCCATCGAAAATGGAGCGCCGGTGTATGAAAACCGCGTTATTGATATTGATATTTTGTTGTATGATGATTTACAGATAAATACGGAAACATTGACGATTCCGCATCCGGAGATGTTTGGGCGGGAATTTGTGATGAAACCGTTAGGAGAGATATGGCCGTAGAGACGTGGCGCACCACTATTCCCCAGTTCGGCGGCGGCAGAGCCGCCGCCGAACTACCACTATTCCATCACACACCTCACACTCAACCCATCCATCTTGTTTTTCAAATCACTCAGGAGGTAGTTACAGTAATAAGTCAGGTAGAAGTGGTAGGCGTTGGCGCCCGCAGGGGTGTCGC
>WQWP01000183.1 GCA_009787485.1 Lentimicrobiaceae bacterium
AGCTTGGCAAACTTAAAAAACCACTCCCACTCCATAATCCCCGAAGAAGACTACGAAAACTTCACCTCATCATTAATCCACAAATATTATTACATAAAACGATTTGCCATTACCTTCGCCATAGCCGCTTCTGTAGCCTTATTCCTGCTGTTTTTCCCATTTTTACACAAAAACAACAACTTTGTAGTCATTAACGGCAAAAAATACACCGACAAAAAACAGATCGAGCTGGCTTTCCACACGTCGCTCGAAAACGTAAAATTAGACGTGAAACAAATATTCGATGATTTAGATAACGATTTATTCAATTAATAAAAACAAAAAACTATGAAAAATCTGAAACACAAACTCCCGGTAATTTTATTTTTAATACTTACCAATTTTTGCATGAGCTTTTCAACCCGGGCTCAGGCGGTTTTGACGATTTTCAAAAAATACGGCAACGAGCAGGGAGTTACCATGTTGGAAGCCTCGCGAGAGCTGATGAAAGAGTATAAAATAAAAACCTTTAAAAGCATTATTTTTGATGACGGCGCCAAAGCGCTTCCGGAAATAAGAAGAGCAATCAATAAAGACAAAGAGGGCGCCCTGCACATTAAAGAATCCGTAAAAGATGGTTTGTTAACAAATGGTTACTACCAACTTCCGGCAGAAAAAGCGAAACTGAACCGCTACCTCATTTTTAAAGTAGGCAACAAAAACAAAACCACCCTCATCTACGTAGAAGGCGAGTTAACCCCGGACGAGTTAGTAGAACTGTTAAAATAACATTCCCCTTCAAAAATTTGAAGGGGTGCCCGAAGGGCGGGGTAGTTTATATAAAAAATCAAAAACATCAACAAAAAATACCAAAAATGAAAAAAACAACTATTTTCTTAATCTTTCTTGCATTCACAATCCATGCAATGAGTCAAAACGACATCGCTAAACCTGACAGCTTAACTGCTGAGGATAAATTATTTAAAGGCGACTATGAAATAAGCGACGACCACGCCGTTTATCCTGTTTTTAGCTTCTCAAAATTTACCAGCTCCAAAAAGAGGTACCGTGTACACGGCAGCGGTTTATTTGCCGGTTTTTCCAACTTATCTACGCGAACTCTTTCCGAAATCGGCACGGTAAAAGATGCCGAGTTGAAGCTCTCTTCTTTTGAAATAGGATTAACGCTTTTTGGCGTGGGCGTACAGCTACATAAAAAATACGGCTGGCTCTTTTTTGCAGGATTAGGATTTAAAGTACAGCAATACAACGCCGACCGAAACTATGCTTTTGTAAAGCAAGATTATCGTACCATTCAGGTGCAGCCCGAAAATGGAATTTTTTATTCTAAAAGCAGATTGGTGCAATGGTATCTCCACATGCCCATCATGTTTGAATATCAAAAGAAATTACCCAAACGCTCCAACTTTTTTGTGCAAGCCGGAGTGGAGTTGGGGTTAAAACTATCCAGTAAATCGAGCGTGATGTATAGAGATGAGCGTGATAAAAGAATACGCCAAACTATGGGTAGAGGCATGAATGTGAATCCGTTAACTGCAGATGCCAAAGTGGAATTGGGCTTTAATAATTTAGCGCTCTATGGACGCTACGGGTTGATTGAACTCTTTAGAAAAGGTCGTGGGCCCGAGGTGATTCCGGTGGCGGCGGGGGTTATTTGGCATTTCTAGAAGAGGTTAATATACAGAGAAAAATCATTTTGGCTAAAGCCATTTTAATTTCATTTTCTGTCATCCGTTGGCTGAAGCCAACGGCAATGAGTGAGCATCTTAACATAATCCTCCTCCATTTCCATCCCCCTCCGCAAAAACATTGCCCGCTCCGATTCCAGTACTTTCTCTATTGAATACGAAGCATATCCTTTCTCCCGATTTCCCGTTGAAAACGAAGGCACAAAACTCCTATGAAAAGATGAGCCGAACAGATTGCACCCTACGCCAATTACCGTTCCCGTGTTGAACATGCTACCAATGCTGCACTTGGAGTGGTCGCCCATCATTAGCCCGCAAAACTGCAAGCCGGTATTTTCGTACGATTGCGAAGCGTAATCCCACTGCGCCACTTCCCCGTAGTTATTTTTCAGGTTCGAGGCATCGCTGCCGGCGCCAATGTTGCACCATGCGCCGATTACGGCATTGCCGAGGTAGCCGTCGTGCGCTTTATTGGAGTAGCCGAACATGACCACATTGTTGAGCTCGCCGCCCACTTTGCAATAAGGACCAATGGTGGTAGCCCCGTAAATCTTGGCGCCCATTTTTACCACAGATTCATCCAGCAAGGCAAAGGGACCGCGCACACAACTGCCTTCCATAATTTGCGCATTTTTGCCGATATACACCGGTCCCGTTTCGCAATTAATGATAGCGCCCTCTATTTGCGCCCCTGCCTCAATAAAAAGATTCTTCGGGTTGCCGATTAATGTGTTGGATGCGCTTAAAATATGGCTTTTTCTACGTTTGGTAAGCTCCTGAAAGTCGTTGATTATCACGGTATTATTTAATACAAAGAGTTCATGTTTAGCATTAATGCTTATAAACTCATGCGGGTAAACGATAGTATTAAAATTTTCTAATGCTGAAAATGCTGCAAAACTCCCTGCACGCAATGCCAGCACATTATTTTGAGGATCTTTTAAAACCTCTCCTATACTAAGCGCTTTAATGGTATCTACTAATTGCTTGCTCGGCAATAAATTTCCGGCAATAAATACATTATCGTCAGAAATGATACAAGGAAAGAGTTCTGCCAGATAATCTTGCGTAAAAAAAGAGCATTCGATTTTAAAGGCGCGTTCCCATTTTTCGCGAATGGTGGTAATTCCTATTCTGATTTCTGCTACGGGACGCGTAAAAGTAAACGGAAGCAAGTGCGCGCGGGTTTGATTGTCGAATAAAATGATATTCATAATTTTATAAAATAAAAATTGAGACCTTTCTTAAAAAAAGCCTCAATTTAAAACGATATTTTGTGAATTTTAGTTTTTCTTGTCTAAATGTTTTGCATATTTGCTGCGGAATTTGTCCACGCGGCCTGCAGTATCTACCAACTTCATCTTACCGGTAAAAAACGGGTGCGATGTATTGGAAATTTCGAGTTTTATAAGCGGATATTCTTTGCCGTCTTCCCAAACGATACTATCTTTGGTGTTCACTGTAGATTTACTCAGGAACGCATATTCGTTCGACATATCTTTGAAAACCACAGTTCTATACTCTTTTGGATGGATCTCTTTTTTCATTGTTTTACGGGTTTTAAAATTGGACGGC
>WQWP01000184.1 GCA_009787485.1 Lentimicrobiaceae bacterium
AATTGCCGATCCCAAATCCCTGTCGCGAACACTGAAACCCACGCCAACGTACCGGCTACTTCCTTCGCGATAGATAAAGGCAGGACCCGTAACGAACTCAATATCTGCAATTTCTTTGAGAGGCACTTGCTTGCCGTCCATTGTGGGAATGAGCATATCACCTATTTTTTGCTCATCGCTGCGGAACTGTTGTTCGAAGCGGAGCATCACATCAAAAGTGCGTTCGTTTTCATAGAAAGTGGTGGCCGCCTTGCCGCCGATGGCCATTTCGATAACCGCTTGTGCGTCTGCCATAGAAACAGCATATTGCGCCATTTTTACCTCCTGGGGTCTGATTTGCAATTCGGGCAAACCGATGGAGCGGAAAACGTTAACATCTTCAATGCCACGCACATTCTTAATCGTTCCGGCAATTTCATCGGCAACTGCTTCTAATTCGTGGAGGTCGTTGCCAAAAACTTTAATCACAAGGGCGCTTTTAACCCCTGCAACATACTCTTCCACATTATCTTGAATAGGTTGAGAAAAGGCGAGGATAATTCCCGGATAGACAGACAATGAATCATCTATCTGATTAATTAATTCGTTTTTAGATATTTTTCGACCCCACTCTTTTTTAGGTTTTAGTTCTGCATGAAATTCGATGTTGAAAAATCCGGTTGGGTCAGTACCATCATTCGGGCGGCCGGTTTGCGTAAGAATGAAATCAATCTCGTCGAATTTTTGGAGTTTTGCTTTCATCTCTTTGGTAATGCGCACGCTTTCATCGAGGTTTACACTGTTCGGCAGCGTGGCGCGCACATAGATGGCGCCTTCGTTCATACTCGGAATAAATTCTGTTCCCCAAAACATAAACCTCAGCAGGCAAACTCCAAACACCACAAGAAAAACGATAATCGTGGTAAGCCGGTAGCGACAGGAGAGGTTGTACAACGAGGTCATCCAATTTGTTAATGTTCTTGTAATGAGATTGCTATTGTCTTTGAGCGGTTTGTGAGTGAGCATGAGTTTGCACATTACCGGCACGTAGGTTAAAGAGAGGATGAGCGAGCCGAGCAGTGCGTAACCCAACGTGAAAGCGAGCGGCGAAAACATCTTTCCTTCCACTTTTTGAAATGCAAAAATGGGGATCAATGCCACGATGGAGGTCAGCTGGGCAAAAAGAATATAAGAGCCCACCGAGCCGGCGCTGTTTTTGATGAGCCCGCCTTTGGTGTAAGATTTAAACTTGCTGCCCAACTGTTCCGACTTTAGCAGCAGCGCCACAAAGATCACTTCTGCAATCACTAAAGTTCCTTCCAGCAGCAGCCCGAAATCCAAGGCGCCCATCGAAATTAAATTGGCAGGCAACCCTTGAATGCGCAGCATGATAATGGCGAAAAGGAACGCCAGCGGAATTACCGAGGCGACAATGACCGATACCCGCCAATTGTAAAGAAAAAGGAAAACCACAAAAGATACCAATAAAATGCCTATCAGCATGTTTTTGAGCACCGTACGGATGGTGGTATTCACAAGTTTTGTTCTGTCCATAAAAGGCTCTATGCTAACATCTTTCGGAAGTATCCGCTCATTAAGTTCTGTAATTTTTTCCTTGAGACGATGGATCACCTCGCTCGGATTTTGCCCCCTGAGCATAATTACAATGCCTTGTACCACATCATCTTCATCGTTTAAGCCAACTTGTCCCATGCGTGGTTTTGAAGAAATGGCAACATTCGCCACCTCTTTTACACGAATCGGCGTGCTGCCTCGCACATCAATCAAGATGTTTTCAATGTCTTCAATGCTTTCCAACAAGCCCAAGCCTCGCACAACAAAAGCCTGACTTCCTTTTTGAATGACATCGCCGCCTACGTTAATGTTGCTGTTTGCTACTGCTTCGTAAACTTCCAATGGCGATAAATCATAATTAGCTAATTCAGCGGGATTTACTTGAATTTCGTATATTTTTTCTTCGCCGCCAAAAGTAACAATATCGGCAATGCCCGGAACGGAGAGTAATTCGCGTTTAACTACCCATTCATTGATTGCCGAAACTTCGCGAATGGGCAAATCGCTCTTTAACACATAGCGATAAATTTCGCCCGTTGCGCCCGATGGCGGCTCTATCGAAGTATCTGCCCCTTCCGGCAACGCCAACCCTTGCATCCGGTTGGAAGCGTATTGTTGGGCGAAGAAGTCATCCACATCATCTTCAAAAATAACCGTGACCACGGAGAGCCCAAACAGAGAAGTGGAGCGCACCTCCGATTTTCGCGGAATCGTGTTCATCTCGCGCATGATGGGAAGGGTAACGAATTTTTCGACCTCTTCGGCGCTACGTCCGGGCCATTGCGTAATGATGCGCACCCGTGTATTTGTTACGTCGGGATAAGCTTCAATCGGCATGTTGAAATAAGATATGATGCCGGTAATGAATAAAATGGCGGTTAAAAAAAGGATGAATATAGAGTTTTTAAGGGAGAAACCTATAATATTTTTTACGAATTTTTGCATGTTAATTGTTTTTTAGCTTTTATTTTATTGTTTTTCACATTTTGGGCTGAAAGCCCATGAATCAATAGCGTAGGGCAACGCCCTACGGATGAAACGAGGTGTTTCACAAACACAAGCCCTGAAAGGGCGACATCTTGATTACGCCCCTTTGGGGCTTAGGGTTGGTGTGCGCATACCATTTCGTAGGGCGTTGCCCTACGCTATTGATTATAAGGCTTTCAGCCTTTTGTATTGGATTGTTTTTTTTCATTTTTTTTCTTTTCAAATTTTGTGAACACAAACCTTGCCCCGCAGCCTATCCAAAGCGGAACTTTGTTTGCTCCGGCCAACCCTTGTCCAACCTCAACATCCACCTGAATAAGATCGTTGATGAAGTATCTGAAACCTGCCTGATAAGAACTTTTTCATGTTTTTAGTTTTTGTTTTTTGCTAACAAAAATATTATAAATTTTCTTTTAATCCGGAATAAATGAGCAACTGGTTTTTAACAACTACATTTTCGCCTTCCTCCAAGCCCGCCGAAATATACGATATGTTATTGTTATGCCCCTGAAGCACCACCTCCCGAATTACAAAACTTCCCGGTGTTTCTTCCACGACCACAAAATGCCGGTTGTCATCAAAAATAAGCGCATCGGAAGGAATTGCCGGCAAATACTGCGATTGTCTATCTTTCAACGTGATTAACATGGACATCTCTGGTTTTAACATTAAATCCTTGTTATCCATTAC
>WQWP01000185.1 GCA_009787485.1 Lentimicrobiaceae bacterium
TATTCTTCTCTTCATTAAAATCAAACATTTTCAAAGCGTTATTGGTATTGTAATACACCTTATTATCCAAACAAGCATAAATATGGTAGTTCCCCGCATTTATCGGAAGCACCAATATTTTATCCGAAAGATTTTCAGTAATAATTTTATACTCAGACTTTTCTTTATCTTTTTTATCCTTTTTATCTTCTTTATCTTTTTTATCTTTGTTAACCTCCGTAACCTCATCATTCTTATGCGCAAACGGATTTACAGCAGTTGAAGTTAAAGGCACAAAATATATTTTCGACATATTATTATACACATGATTCCATTCTGTAGAACTGTATGTTGGGTTAAAATCTCTTGCCGAAACAAAGAAAAGATAATCGCCATCGTTGCTAAAAACCGGCGAAGAGGAGGAGTACCAACGGTCGGTAACCGGATAGGTTTTCTTCTCATCAATGGAATACAGCTGCACGGTGTTAAAACTGTTGGCTTCCTGCCGTGAGTATGCCACCCACTTACTATCAGGCGACCAATCGTAGCTGCGAATTTCCCAATGCGGATTACGTTCTATCAGCGTTACTTTCTTCGATTCAACATCCACGTATTGCAAGCGCATCATTTTATCGGAGTATAAAATCTTTTTACCATCGGGCGACCATTGGATATTGAAAATATAAGTTCCTGTATTTGAAGTAATTTTCGTGGGCGGAGTTAATCCATCTTGCGCTTGTATGTAAATTTCAAACTCGCCGTCCATATCCGAGAGGTAGGCAATTGTTTTCCCATCGGGCGACCATGCGGCATCTCTATCGTGCGCACCGGAGCTTTGCGTAATATTTCGCGTTACCCCCGATTTTGCAGGAACGGTAAAAACATCGCCACGCGCCGTAAAAACCGCGCGGTTTCCATCGGGCGAAAGGGCGGCGCCGGAAATGTTTTTCGAAGCGTCTTTCATTTTATCTCTTCCCACTGCGCCGTCATCATTTATATATATGCTAAGTTTTTCAACCTTTTCTGTTTTTGGATCTAAAGTGTAGAGATAACCTCCGTTTTCAAAAATCATCACATTATTTCCGGCAGAAGGAAACTTTACATCGTAAGTATCAAAATTTGTAATTTTTCTTGTTTCTTTTGTTTTTGTATTGTAACAGAATATATTCATAATCCTGTCTCTATCAGAACAGAAGAAGATATTATCGCCATACCACATCGGGAAAATATCCTGTGCGGAATGGTTGGTAACATTCTCTATGTCGCCTGTTTCCGGATTAAAAATCCAAATATCGTCTGCCATCCCACCGGCATAATATTTCCACGTTCTAAACTCGCGAAACACACGATTCATTGCCATCTGTTTTCCATCGGGCGAAAACGACACCCAACTTCCTGTAATTAAAGGAATTTCTTCTGAAATACCGCCATCTTTAGAAACCTTAAAAAGATGTCCGATAAATGAATTAAACGTTTGTTTCCTTGAGCGATACAGGATATTTTCGCCATCGGGCGTCCAAGTCATCACAATATTATTCGGTCCCATCCTGTCCGAAATATCATCCCGCGACAAAGTAGCGGTAAAAGTCAAACGTTTAGGCACACCGCCATTTGCGGGCATGGTGTAAACCTCTGTATTTCCGTCATATTGCGCCGTAAACGCAATCGTTTTTCCATCGGGCGAGAAACGCGGGAACATTTCGAAACCTTCCTTATCATTGGTCAGTTTCCGTGCTACGCCGTCTGTTACATTTGCCGTATAAAGGTCGCCGGCATAAACAAAGACGACTTGTTCGTTGTGGATGGCGGGAAAGCGGAGCAAGCGCGCTTCTTGTTGGGGTTGAGAGAAGCCATAGAGGAATGGCGTGCACAAGAGGGTAAGGGTTAAAAGGGTACGGGTCATAATTTATTGGGGGTTATTTGGTAAATTTATCATATTTTCAATTTTAGCCGAAATGCTGTCGGCATAAAACGTAGGCCCACAGATGTGGCATTTTCTGATTTCATAAAATTCTTTTGGCTCGTTTGCACTATTATATATTTTCTGCCCCATTTTAAATGGAATAATTTTATCTTCTGTGCTGTGAATAACTAAAAGAGGTTTTTTATATGTTTGAATTGATTTGTATGCACTATATTTTTCACTTACAAGCATGCGTCCTAAAAAACCTGCTTTTACAGCGGAAATATCTTTGTGAGAAGAAAATGCGCCTTCAATCACTAAACCATCAATCTCTGCTTCTCTTTGTTGTGCAACCACTGCAGATAGATGTCCGCCCAACGATTGTCCGTATATAACCAATTTTGTGTTTTTAACGTCATCTCTGCTTTTTAGATAAGTTAATGCAGAATTTCCGTCAATCAATACATTTCGTCTTGTTGCCTTACCTTCCGAAAATCCGAAACCGCTGTAATCAAATACAAAAATTTGGAAGCCATATTTTAGTAAAGGCGCCACTGCTTGAAATTGGCTTAATAAGAAACCTGCATTGCCATGAAAATGAAGCAACGTTATTGTCGGTGTAAAGTTTTTCGGTTTAATAAACCAACCGTTAAGACTGTTTCCGTTTTCACTCTTAAAAACAACGCTTTCTATTGTAAAATCATGTTTTAGAGTGTCATTTTTCGTATTAAAAAATGTAGGTTGAAAGGTTTTAGATTGGAAAACTACAAGCGTTGTATCATTTTTAGTACTTGCAGTTATGGTTATCTCCTCCTTATCAGGCGGTATTTGAGGGAGTTTTGTAGGTTGCAGATATAGCTTGTTAAAACTACAAGCTGTCAAAAGTAAAACTGTCAATATGGTCAAAATAATTTTCATTCTTAGTTGTCTTTTTTACGCATTATACACAGCATACCAACTTCTGCAAGTATAGCTTCCTTAAAAGCTGCCGCAAAATTAGCAATTATTCGCATTCTACGCCTACGGCGATAGGGAAATAGATATACCCATTTGGAGCAAAACGGCACACACGACTAACCCTCAACTACTGTAGCAGTTTAACAAAACTTCAAAAAAAAATACCTTACCCCTTGACAAACGCCTTTTCATAATTTTTTACACGATGTTTTATACTCAAGTATAATAAACGACTTATTTTCCGTTAAATATATTTCTTCTCGATTTATTAACAACAAATTTTCAGAACAAATAAAAGTATCAACTTCTTTTTCATTCACTTCATTTGAATAATCGCCCAATTTTTCA
>WQWP01000186.1 GCA_009787485.1 Lentimicrobiaceae bacterium
CGATAACCACACTCGAAATACCCGATACAATTGTTCTCCTTATTGTATACTCTGAAATACTGCAAACACGCCACTTTTGCAACGGTGTTGCTGACTTTGCCTTGCTTAATGGCATCGTATATTTTAATAAGTTTCTCATCACTCACTACTTCCGGCAAATAAAGACTATATGCATATAATCTATTATGCGAATAATACTGTTTAATAAGGCTAATCTCTATTAAATCGCCTTTGTTTTCATTGAGATACAGATCGTCAAAACTTAATATTTTAACGGAATCTACAATTCCGAAGAGTTCATTTCCCTCTTCGATAGTGATGCGCAACGGCTCTGCCGGTTCTATGATTATTTCCGGCTTTTGCTCGTTATTTAACCAATCTAAGCAACCGGTAAATATGATACCTGTTGCTAATGCCATGATCAGGCATGTGACAATGTTTCTGACTATTCTTTTCATTTGGATTTGATTTTTTGTGTTTTACATTCCCCTTCTAACGGCTTCGCAGGTTTTGCCCGTTTTTTAACGAGGTTATCTTTCCCCAAAATCAAACCTGAAATAAAATGATTTGCAAAGGGTGCCTCTACCGGTAAGCAGAGGCACCCTCTACCGGTAAGCAGAGGCGCCCTCTACCGGTAAGCAGAGGCGCCCTCTGCCGGTAAGCAGAGGCACCCTCTACCGGTAGGAGGAGGACGCCTCCTCCTACCGGTAGAGGACGCCTTGGAAGTCGTTTAGCAAGGCGCTCACTCGTCGCAACACCGCTGACCAATTTGATAAATCAATACCCAATTTGTTGATTTCGACCAAAAATCCTCGAAGTTGTCTCCTTTAGACCAGTCGAGTCTTGTCCCGTCACTATAGAAAACTTCGCAAAACGCACAACTGCTATATGAGTTATAAAAGTAATAAACTGTACGTTTATTCCATTTTCCTCTAAAGAATTCAACCGTTGCACCACATATCATCGGTTTTTCATCGTAAATTCCCGAAAAATAATCAATACTTTCTCTCAAGAACTCAGGAAGTTCTTCTTTAGGAACAATAGCGACAGGTACGCTATAGCCAAATTGATAAACATAAATCGTTTCATTACTTATTTCATTACTTGTTTCGGCTTTTTTACTGCACCCAAACTGAAATATAGCCGATGTTGCAATGGCTGCGACTACTACTAAATTTAAAACTACTCGTTTCATTTTATTCTGGCGATTACCTATACATCGTCGAGGTTTTTAATTGATAAAGATATTTTGAAATTACTATATTAGATGCAAGAAACATCAAAACGTTCACGGCAAAGATAAAATATTTTTACCTTGCGCGGTCAGCGCCGCCCCGTTTGAACCTCCGGGGCGGCTTGCTTTCTCTAAATCGTTCTTGCCCAACCGTGCTAATTTTCTATTCATCTGGCAAGTTTCTATTTATCGGTTCTTACTTACAGGCTGCATGTACTGCAAACTGTTTTGGGTTTTAATAAAATTCAAATCCGGTTCTACAGAAACTTCTAAACTTGCCGGCATTATGCCCCTTTGGCACCATCCTTTTTTCTCGGCAATGCTAAAATCACAATCGTCAGTTCCGGGATTACCATATATACTTATCGCCATCGGGCAATCCCAATCCCAATAGGGGTTCCGCTCGGAAATGTAGGGTAATGATCTGAACAAATCGTTTAATGCTTCGGCCGTAAAAAGATTAACGTCGCAAGGTAACAGTCTCAACTCAGTATTATGGCTCACATCCAAACTTTTTAATTGATTACCAGGGCACCACAATTGTTCAAGTTCAGTACATTTACTCACATCCAAAGCGGCTAATTGACAATAGCTGACACTCAAACTTTTCAGCGCCGTACAATTGCTCACATCCAAAACGGTTAAAAGATTACCACTGAGACCTAAACTTTCTAAGGCAATACAATTACTCACATCTAACGCAGTTAATTGATTACTCATGCACTCCAAAGAAATTAGTTCAGTATTTCCGCTTACATTTACATTTGTTAATTGATTATTCCAGCAATACAATGTTTTTAACTCCGGACACCGGCTTACATCTAAAGTTGTTAATTTATTCCCGCCACAACTCAACAACTCAATATTGCTGCCGGTGATGGTGATAAGATGTTCAGAAGCGCCTGAATAGTTATGTTCAAATCTAAAATCAACAGCAACATCTGGCCAAGGCGGCATGTATGAGGATTCTTCTATGATACTTTTTTTGCCATCCCCCCAATCAATGGTAAAATTGACGATTGCTTCTGACAATTTTATCCAAACCGCAATACCTACTCCGGTAGCCTGCGTGATCATGGTTATAATTCCGGGTTCGGATACGGTTACGGAAAAAGACGCCGCAAAACCACCATCATCGGTGGTAGCGGTAATCGTTGCTACACCGGGGGCTACGGCGGTAAGTACGCCTTCGGAGTTTACCGTTGCCACGTGTTCATCGTCCGAACTCCACACCACAGTTTTGTTGGTAGCGTCTGCTGGCGCAATGGCTGCATCCAAAGTCAGCGTGGCGCCAACTGTTAATGAAGTGGGGGGTGAGTTGAGGGTTATGCCGGTTACGGGAATAACCTCCACTTCGACGGTTACGGTGCAGTTTGCCGTAAATTTGCCATCGTGGGAGGTAGCGGTAATCGTTGCAACACCGGGGGCAACGGCGGTAAGTACGCCTTCGGTGTTTACCGTTGCCACTTGGTCGTCGTCCGAGTTCCATGTTACAGATTTGTTGGTTGCTTCGGCAGGCTCAACGGCTGCTTCCAAGCTCAGCGTTTCGCCTACTAACAATGTGGTGGGAGGTGAGTTGAGGGTTATGCCGGTTACGGGAATAACCAACTCGTGCGGATCTTCGGTACATGCTGCCGTCAAAAGCGCTACCGCTACTGCCGCTATGAAAAGTAAACGGCTGTTCATAAGATAATTAGATTAAAGGTGAATGATTCGCGCCAAATATACGAAAAAAATTTGATATATTTACAAAAAAAATGATTTTACCGCAAAAATCTGATTCTTCTCTCTACTGTGCCTGAAAAACATAGGTAATACTTCCCTGCTGTCGGGCCAGCGGCGACTCATTGAAGCGCGACCGTTCGGCATCGCGTTTGGC
>WQWP01000187.1 GCA_009787485.1 Lentimicrobiaceae bacterium
CTACCGGAATGACCGGCGGACAAGCCTCGCATGCCACCGGAAGAATCGCAAAAATTTGCGAAGGCTTGGGCGTGGACAAAGCGCATATCCATGAAATAAAACCGCTTCCTAACCAACACGAAACCAACGTGAAAATTATAAAAGAAGAATTGGCTTACGAAGGCTTATCGGTAATTATTCCTATCCGTGAGTGCATTCAAACCCTTAGAAGAAAGAAAAAGTAGTAAGATGGTAAATCTCTGCATGATTGCCATTATCGGCAAGAATTTCGAGCTTGGAAAAAATAACCAACTACTTTGCCATTTACCCGCAGATTTAAAACGGTTTAAAGAGATCACTTCCGGTTATTCGGTCATTATGGGCGATAGAACTTGGGAGTCGTTGCCTGTCAAGCCGTTGCCCAAACGCAGAAACATTGTCATTACATTAGATAAAAATGCAGTTTACCACGATTGCGAAGTGGTGCACACTTTAGATGATGCGGTTGACCTTGTGAAAAACGAGGAAAAAGCATTCATCATTGGCGGCGCCACTATTTATAAGTTGTTTATTGACAGAGTAGAAACTTTATATTTAACCCGTATTGATGCCGATTTTGATGCTGATGTTTTCTTTCCGGAAGTGGATTTTAATCAGTGGCAGATGATAGAGGAGGTTGTTTATGAGAAGGATGAGAGGAATGGGTATAGGATGAGGTTTCAGGTGTTTAGGCATTTCAGATAAAAATGTATTTTTACAGCGTTTATTCGTTGATAAAAATGTATTAATTTATCATTTATTCGTTGATAAAAATGTTAAGTATAGAAGAGCAAAAATCATTAGAAAATATCAAAGCAATTCCTTACATGGGAAAAACGATTGCTCTTATAGAGGATTTTGTAAAAGATTATTCAACCAAAGATAATAAAGAGGCTTATTTGGCGGCTTTTGATGAAATTTTTCGTATTCTCAACGAAGCAAAATCATTTGTTGATGAATATTTGAGCAAGCGTAAAGCAAATGGCGAGATTAGGGATGAAAAACAGGCTTTAAAATCTATTGCAGGAAATTCTTTTTCATTGGCATTAGCATACATTTTTCTTAAAAATAAAGAAATTGATAATATTCGTGAGGATATTTTTATTACAAGCCAAATTTCAAAAGTTCCTTCTTTTGAAGAAGTTGCCATTATTAATGTGGATGGCGAAACTCAAAAGCCTGATTGTGACCTTGTTATTTATTCACTAAATGATGATAATACATTAAAAGAATGTATGATTTTGTCATTAAAAACTTCATTACGAGAACGTGCCGGCCAAACTTACAAATGGAAGCTTTTAATGGAAATAGCAACTACCGACAATCCTATTAAAGAAAAATATAACATTGAGTATAAATCAGGTAAAATGCCATTAGTAGCTTTTGCAACGGTTAATTTTTACAACGAAATTAACAATCCTCAGCATAAAGGAATGTTTAAGTTCTTTGACAAATCGTTTATTGCCAAAAATATTGATGCTGATTTTATAGAAAGAATGTCCGCTTTGCCAAAATATGTAAACGAAAAACTGTAATTATGTATCAGGTTGTCAGGAATAAAAAATACGATTTTATCGGTCAGTCTTATGCTTCGGTCTATCCTAATTTGCATAAGTATCCTGCAACAATGTTGCCTCAAATTGGCATTGAAGTTCTTAAAGAATTAAACGTGAGAAGTGGTGTATTGCTTGACCCTTATTGTGGTTCAGGCTCTTCGTTCGCAAGTGGCTTGGAATGCGGCATAACAGAAATGCATGGCTTTGATATAAATCCTTTAGCAGTTTTGATTTCTAAAGTTAGATTTACGAAAATATCTGTAAAAGAACTTGCTGCAACTAAAATAATTTTTAGAAATGATGTCTATGAATTTCTAAAAGATGAAAAAAATATTGAAACATTAAAGAGACCACAAATTACCAATATTGACTTTTGGTTTTCAAAAGAAGTCATAAATCATTTGACCGTAATTAAACATTTCATTGATAAAATATTTGATGAAAATATCAGACGTTTCTTTTTAATTCCCTTTTCCGAAACCGTGCGTGAATGCTCATACACTCGCAATAACGAATTTAAGTTATTCCGAATGAAATCGGAAGATTTACTACATTTTAATCCTGACGTAATTAGTGTTTATCTTAAAAAATTGGAAGATACCATTGTACTATATAACTATTTTTACTTCCCAAAATTAAGCGAAGCAACCCACGTAAATGTACAATACTCCACGTTCAAACCGAAAGACGAATATTTCGATGTAGTTTTAACGAGTCCACCTTATGGCGATAGCCGGACAACTGTTGCATACGGACAATTTTCGACACTCTCAAACGAATGGCTTGGAATTGATTATGCTCGAAAAATTGACGGAATGTTAATGGGTGGAATAAAACCCAAACAAAATATTGAAAACGGTTTGATTGCCGATTATATTTCTGAAATAAATAAAATTGACAGTAAGCGAGCATTGGAAGTCTCGGCGTTTTACAATGATTTGGATAACTCTATTCAAAAAGTGGCAAAAAGTATTCGAAAAGGTGGAAAATCGGTTTATGTGGTTGGTAATCGTACTGTAAAAAATGTGCAACTTCCTACTGATCAGTTTATCGCTGAAAAATTTGAACAAAACGGATTTAAACATTTGATTACTTATGAAAGGGCATTGAGTAATAAAGCGATGCCATCAAAAAACTCACCGACAAATGTAGCAGGAAAAACAGTAAATACTATGCTTTATGAGTATGTTGTGATATGTGAAAAAGTATAGCCAAAAATTTTATCTTGTAAAAAAACAATAAACAAATGAACCTCAATCTCCTAATCATCGGTCGTGGCGGCCGCGAGCACGCCATAGCATGGAAAACCGCACAATCGCCTTTAGTTTCCAAAATCTTTGTAGCCCCCGGCAACGACGGTATCGCAGAATCTTTTGAATGTGTGAATATTAACGAAACAGAAAATGAAAAATTAGTTCAGTTTGCTAAAGAAAACAACGTTCATCTTACCATTGTAGGTCCCGAAGTGGCGCTAATGAACGGCATTGTAGATGAATTTGAAAAACACAA
>WQWP01000188.1 GCA_009787485.1 Lentimicrobiaceae bacterium
GAAAAGATTGAGAAGTGTTTCCTATAGGATTCCAGTTAGAAATTCCCGCCAAATCCAAATCATCCATCACTTCCAAATACATGCCAACAGTGGCGCCACCGCCATTAACATAATTCGCTAAGTCTTTCAATTGACAAGGGAAGTATATCTGGTAGGGGTCTCCTTGTGCGCCTGTGCCATATTCGGTAAAGTCGCAAGTGTAAGGAGGGGTACATGCAATTCCTTCCCATTGCAAGAACGGCAGTGTTAGCCCATCGCAGATTTTCCAGCTTTTAGCTGAATTATTATTTGTATCAATACTCCATATATCGCCGAACCAGTTACTGCCCGTGTAGAAGTTGAGCGACATGAGCGTGGACATTGACTCGTCTGCACCATCGAGGCTACCATGTGCTCCGCTGGAAACCGGTGTGCCGTTTACCGACATGCCATTATAAGCATAATTATTGGAGAGCGTGCCTCCTGCATTTATTCCGGTAACACGGTTAGCATTAGATCCGCCATCAACAGCGTCGTTGGCTGCCACGCAATTTCTGAGCGCAGCTTTGTTATATCCCACCAAACCGCCGATAAAATCTCCTCCCATTGCAGTAACATCTCCGGTAGCGTAACAATAAGTAATGGTTCCGCTTCCATTAAAGCCCACAAAGCCACCCACAGATGAAGCTGTTCCGGTAACATCTCCGGTGGCATAACAATCTTCGATAGTTGCGTAATTTGCTCCCACAAAGCCGCCTGCTTCATTTCCTGTTGCATTTACATCTACATCGGCATAACTTGTTTCAACAGTACCGTTATTCACTCCCACCAAGCCGCCAACGGTGGATACGCCGCTTACATCACAAATGGCATAGCTATTGCGTATAGTGGAAGAATAATTATGTCCAATCAACCCTCCTACAGAGGAAGTTCCGGTAATGGGAACGCTACTGATAACATAACAGTTTTCGATGGTTGAATTATCGGCTACTCCTATTAAACCGCCCACATATTGATTTCCGATAAACGTTTTATGCACTTCTACTCCAAGATTTTTAATTTCGGCATTAGAGACACAACCAAACAGACCAATATACGATATTGCGATTTGGTCAATGAAAATGTTAGAAACGACTTTGCCGTTACCGTTAAAATTTCCTTGAAAGGTGGCGCCACTTGTTGCGTTATTACCTATTGGATTCCATCCTTTGGAACTTCCTATTACTATTGCAGGATTAGGATAGGCAATATCATCCATCAACTGGTAGTATATTCCTGCGGTTTGCGAGCCATTACCGGCATTAACAAAAGCAGCCAATTGTATCAAATGTTGGATAGTGGTAATTTCCCATGCCGTTGCTTCGCTAAACCCGTCACCGCCTATAGTACCGGGGGGCCACTGGGCACTCACACTGTTTATTTGCACAGTTAAGCATATTATACATGCTATTGCCTTAAAAAAGTTTGTGCTTTTTTTCATTATAAAGTCCTTTCATTCATATCAAACTTAAAATCGGTGCAAATGTAAACATTTTTTTGATATGAAAAAGCAAAAAAAAGTGAATGGCACAAGTTTTTTTTTCAAAAAAAGTAATGTGGTTTTGTTTTCCTGTTTTCCTCATTGCAACACCCTGGAAATTTTTTTGCACTATATCGTACAGTTCCCTTTGTTGTGTGTCCATATTGAGCAAGGCAGATTTAATATGCTTTGATTCGGGTAATTGATAGGTGATTTGATACATATTGTGTGTGATTTCGCTTGCGGTTTGCAACGATATTGAGGCGTTTTCTTCTTTGAGAACCCGTTCCAACTCTTTGTAAACGGTATATGCCGTAAAAGCGATGCAAATGTGTGCTTCGATGCGATGCCGTAGTCGGTGATAAATGGGTCTTATTCGCAAATCGGTTTTAGACATGCGAAAGGCACGTTCAATATGAAATAAGTTTTTGTAGTTTTCCAGAACCGCATCGTTTTTCAATCTTGTATTGGTTACATATCCCTTCAAGCCATCCCAACGGGCATCTTGTTCAAATTTTTGATAATCAATTTTCACATTCACCTTCCCATCCATTTGTAAGTATTTGTTATATCCTCTGTTGTTGATGCTGGCTTTTGTTAATTTTCCTGACTTGATATTCTTTTCAAGTCTGTTTAGTCCTTTTTTACGATTATAGAAGTCTTTCTTGGCTCTTTTGATGGAGTAGTGTACAATAAGTCGTTGTTTTTTGTTTTTACGAATAACATAGAACATCCCATCTTTGTATTTTTTACTTACAACTTTTTCCTGCAACTCTTCGGATTCATTTTTCAGACGGGCGCCAATAATATATTTGTATTTTGCTTTTTCAAGTGCCTTGATGTTTTTGTCGGACAACAAACCGGAGTCTGCAACAACAATGGGTTTGTTTAGTTTGAATTTTGCGCTTATAGATTCTAAAAAAGGAATTAGTGTATGTCCTTCGTAGGTGTTGCCTTCAAAAATATCATATCCGATGGCATACCCCCCCAAGCCAACCAATAAGCCGATGAAGATTTGAGGGTTACTATGTTTTCCATCTTTTGAAAAACCTGCTTTGCGTAAATCATCCTCATCACTTGCTTCAAAATACAGCGTGGTCATGTCGTAAAACACAACGCTGATATTGTCTTTCAGGGTACGTTTGGTGTGTTCAAACGCGATTTTTTCAACCTCAGGCTTCAAAGTATTGCTTAGCCTGTCTAAAAAGCGATATATCGCATTTACATCAATACTTCTCCCTTGATAACGATAAAGATATTCTGTGGTTTTTAGTTTGCTTAAAGGAAATGCTAAGCGTGAAATAACCAAGTGTCGAAACAACTCCTCTTTGACCTGACCAAAACCAATGTGATCGTAAATGCGTCCAAAAATTAATTCAGGACCAACGGTACTAATACTGGAATTACTCAATGAAGAAATAGCCTCTTCAATCAGTTCATCGTTTTCGAAAATAAATAATGAGGGTTGGGATTCCAAACGTTCAATTTCCTGACGGGCTACCCGTTTTAGGC
>WQWP01000189.1 GCA_009787485.1 Lentimicrobiaceae bacterium
GTTTGTTTCGCCAACATTTGCACAATGGCAACACGTACAGGGTGTCCCAATGCTTTGGCGAAACGTGCCAACTGTTCCTGCTCTTTGGTAAATTCTTCTTTTGCCATATTTCTAAAATTTTTTGCAAAGATACACTTTATTCGTAGTAATACGAATGGCTTTTAAAAACCTCTTACAGCCCGATGAGTCTCATTTGTAGCACAATAAATTAACATTTTTACCTCACCCCATAAGCCATAAGCACATCACCATGCCTGATATACAGCACGCCGTTGTGTATTACAGGGTGTGCCCAATGCTGGTTTGTTCCTAATGTTACATTAAAAATGCCTGCTAATTCAAATTTGTCGGGATTGGGCTTAACCAATGCCATTTCGCCTTTTTCGCTGTAAACATACAACATTCCGTCTGCTGCAATAATGGCGCTCGGCGAAATTTGGTTTACTTTGTACTTTATTTCTCCTGTATGCCAGTTTATACAATAAAAACCTCTGTTGTTGTGCCCTGAAGTGAAAACATAATCGCCAACTTTCACCGCTCCGCCTATCTGGTTGTCCACATTATTGCTCCAAACCTGCTCTACGGATCTCCCCTCGTTGGTTAAACGAAGCAGCATAGAGCCGCCGCCGTATCCCGTGGTTGAAAAAATCATACCGTTGCTGTATATTGGAGTGTTTGGATGTATATTGCGCTTGTTGGTAAGCGGGTGCGACCACAATTTTTCACCTGTATCGGCATTAAACGCAATGATATGTCTTTCTGTATGAGTTACTACGATTGGAATTGGGTAGCCGCCGATATACAACGGCGAGCAGTATGATGAAGGATCTCCTTCGCCCTCAGAAAACCATATCACGTTGCCTGTATTTTTGTTTAGCGCAACCATGTTGTATTTTTCACCTCCGGGAGTGATAAAAACCTTATTATCAAGAATTAATGGCGACTCGGTCATTCCCCAAAAGATATTATTACCGTCGAAATCGGTTAGAACGTCTTTTTTCCAAACCAGGTCTAAGGTTTCTTCGTCTAAACAGTGCAAATGTCCTAAAGAGTTGTATATATACAGTTTGCCGTCGTTTACAGTTATGGTGGAACGCGCGCCCTGATAACTTCTATTCCATTCTTTACCAACTACCTTTCTGTTTAGAAACTTTCCGTTGAGGTCGAATACAAAAAGAACAAGATTGTCGTCGTCAAGTCCTGCAATATATATCTTTCCGTTGGCAATAGCGGGAGAAGAGTATCCGTCTCCCAGTCCTTCAATATACCACAACAGCTCGGGGCCGTTTGCCGCCCATTCTTTAAGCAATCCGGTTTCATTGTATATTCCGTCGCGATTTTCGCCCCGCCATTGCGAATTTGTATTTTGCATGCCGCCGGCTTCTCGGTTAAATCCGACTACAGTAGCGGTAACGGGAACTTCCATCGCCTTAAAATCGTTGCGGCTTTTATTTATCATGTACCAAAAACCTATCACCGCTGCAATGATAATGATTGTTATTGATGAAATGATTATTAAGATGATTTTTTTAAGTTTCATTTTTTTAAGTTTTAATTAATTTATGTTGCAAAATTCGACAGGCAAAGATAAAAAAATAGGAAATGGGAAGAATGGTTACAACACACAATTTATTCCAAAATTTACGTTACTAATTATTCACATTAATTAAAATTCAAAACTATGACCACCACAACAATTATCGTATTAGTAATCATTGGATTATTAGTTATTTTTTTAATTGCATTTTATAACAGATTGGTACAATTGCGCAATAATCGCGAAAATGCCTTTGCCGATATTGATGTACAATTGAAACAGCGTTATGACTTAATTCCACAATTAGTAGAAACCGTAAAAGGCTACGCCAAGCACGAAAGAGAAACATTAGACCGCGTGGTTGCACTTAGAAACCAAGCAGTTGCAGCTACCACCATTGACGGCAAGATTGCAGCAGAGAATCAACTTTCGAGCGCATTAGCCGGATTGAAAGTTACGCTGGAAGCCTATCCCGATTTAAAAGCCAATCAAAATTTTCTTCAGCTACAGGAAGAAATGTCGGATATTGAAAACAAGCTGGCTGCCGTGCGCCGTTTCTTCAACTCGGCAACGAAAGAGCTTAACAATGCCGTACAAACATTCCCGTCGAATATCATCGCCGGCATGTTCAACTTTAAAAAAGCAGAAATGTTTGATTTAGCCGGAGATAGAGCTGCACATGAGAAAACCCCAACGGTAAACTTTAATTAGGAATTAAGAATTAAATCATCACATCATCTAATCATCACATCATCCCATCATGAAATACCTCGGCATTCAGTCTCAACAACGGCGCAATAATTTTAAGAGCATGTTCCTTTTGCTCATGTTTCCGGCTTTGCTTATCGGGTTGGTTTATCTGTTTTTTGTAATTATTAACTGGCAAGATCCGTACAGTCAAGTTACTGCGGGGCAGGCTACTTTAGAAGCCCTGCCGGTTGTTATTATTGCAGTAACTATTTGGTTTATTATTGCGTATTTTATTAATACCATGATGATTCAAAATGCAACGCAGGCAGTTCCGTTAGAAAGAAAAGAGAATAAACGTATATATAATTTAGTGGAAAATTTGTGCATGGCAAACGGAATGGATATGCCCAAAGTGAACGTGATTGAAGATAGCTCGTTGAATGCTTTTGCCAGTGGAATCAATAAAAATACTTATACGGTTACACTTACACGAGGCATAATCAACAAGTTGGATGATCAGGAATTGGAAGGTGTGATTGCACACGAGCTTTGCCATATTCGCAACCGAGATGTGCGCTTATTGGTAGTTTCCATCATATTTGTAGGCATTTTCACGATGATTGCGCAAATGGCAGCGCGCATGGCATTTTGGGGCTCTGCAGGACGAAGCAGTAATAATAA
>WQWP01000190.1 GCA_009787485.1 Lentimicrobiaceae bacterium
AAGGGAAAATTCAGAGCCGATGACTGTTGCGTAATCATATCCGGCAGCAGCAAACGCAGTAGCCGTGCTCCACCCTTTCCCTAAATGCATATCCGGTGAAAGTTCTATCAAGATAAACTGGTCATCAGAAATTCTTCCATCAATACGAATTGCTTCAACTTTTCCAAGGGACATAAATAGATTGACAAAATTTTTTTCATTGTATCATTTAGCAAATGTGTTGCGGATACACTTCGGCACACTCCGATGCCTTCCTTCTTTACTTCATAGCTAAAAATATCATGTTCCAAATAGCTTTTTCCGGAAATTTCAAGTGCATCAGCCGCCAGTACGTCTAAATGTTTATTGGTTCCTGCAATTGTTACACATATTTCAATACCCTTTATATACTCCTCTACCAATATTGGTTGTTGAAAATATGTTAACAACTCTCTGATGATTGTATCAGCGTCATTAAGTGTATTTACTAAATTTCTATTAGATATACCTATAGATCCACCTTCCGAGTTTGGTTTCACAACTAATGGAAATTTCAACTTAGAAATTAATTCTATTTGATCGGTATTTTCAATTAATACATCATTCGCACCACGTATACCATAATTTTCACAAACATATTTTGATAAATGTTTGTCTTGCGATATCATATGTACATAAGGATCCGGACCAACATAACAAATATTATAGGATTCACAAATAGATGGGATTAGCGATTTTCTATTGCGGGAGTTTCTTCCAGACCAGATAGATAGTACAACATCAGACTTATGTTTACTAATGTTATCTAAAAACGACTTTGGTGAATCGTAATGGGTCACTCCAGTGGAGAAACTCTCTAGACCTTGATAAATTTCATGGAAATAATCATCTTCTACACATTCAAGATCATTTCTAATTATTGTTATATCTTGGTGTTTTGGTACTCTGTCTGCTATAAGAACAATTTTTTTATTCATCATAATTAAAACCTCCAAATATTTTAGAAAAACAACCTATAATATGTCGTTCAGATTGCAGTAATAATTTAGGGCAAAAAATGATGTATTGATTTTTGGTTCCATTGTTTGTGGAAACAAAAGATAATTTCAAAATATCCTTTGAGATTAACTGTGGTAAGCACCAAAGTTGCGGTAAAAAAGGACAAACAGTACCAGGTTGTACCTGTAGCGTACTTAGTTGTTCTATATTTGCTAGAAGAGCTTCGTCAACATCCAATGCATTTTTGACACTACGCAAAGAAGCATTTTCATTTCCTGGAATATTCAACACATATAAACCTTTACTTGTTGTCAAAATTAATGACTTCAACTCATTCTCTAGTGGAATGCCTTTGGCTACTGCTGCTTCAGAACAAGAGATAACATCATGATGCAGTTTAAATGTATGAAATGATTTTAGATTAATATAATTAACACTCATTAAGTTACACAACCTCTGAACGTATCAATATACCCGATAATAAACAATTATCCTGTATTTATCTTAATAATACCTCCAATTCCCCAAAATAGTCAACAAAATATTCACTTTTCGACAATAATTCTATTCCTTGGGTGTTTTACGGTCATGTTGCGCCCACGCTGAACTTGCACTTTTAGCCCATAGCTTATAAGGTGGTATACGGAAGCTCAGGAGGAACAAATGAGCAAAAGAAAAAGGTGTACTGCCGAAGAAAAGATGAAGATTCTGAGAGAAGTTTTGGAAGACGGAAAACCTATAAGCCAGGTAGCTGAGAGCCACGGTGTTCATCCGAACAATATCTTTAACTGGAGGAAGCAGTTATTCGAAGAAGGACTCCAAACCTTCCAGATAAAAAGATCAGACATCAGCAACAAAGCCGAAGAGCGGGTGATTCACCGACTTGAAGAAAAGATAAAACATAAAGATGAGATCATCGCCGAATTAGCCGGAGAACTTTTGGAACTAAAAAAAAATTATTCTGGCCGACTGTAGGGAAAGGAAAAATGAGTCTTCAGGTACGGCAGATTGTCGAGACAGAAATAATGCGGTATAAAACCAGAACAGGGCTTCCCTTGGAAACCTTGTTAAGGCACGCCGGCATCTCCAGGCGGACATGGTGGGAGTGGGAAACACGCAAAGGCGTTGAAACAAAACATAATAACAATATCCCTAAAAATCATCACCTCACGCCGCAAGAAATAAGAGCGATAGTTAAGTATTGTACAGAGAACCCTCTGAAAGGCTACCGGATGCAGTGTTGGGAAATGGTGGACAAAAATGTGGCTTTTGTGTCCTGCAGCAGCGTCTATAACGTCATAAAACGCTATAATCTGGGCAAAAAGTGGGCTGAAGCGGAAGAGATGAAAAAGCGTGGTTTTGACCAGCCGCAAGCCGTCCACGAGCAGTGGCATATCGATTTTTCATACATCAGGATTGGCGGGGCGTTTTATTATTTCCTCGGGATACTTGACGGTTATAGCCGCAAGATGCTGAACTGGAAATTATGCAAAAACATGGAAGGGGTAAATGCGGAGATACTTGTCATGGAAACGAAAGAGCAATATCCTGAAGCAGTAAACCCGCGGATCATCAGCGACAATGGGAGCCAGTTTATCTCGAAAGACTTTGAAGAACTGCTTGTGCTATTGGAGTTTGGCCATACGTTAACATCCGCCAACCACCCGCAGAGCAACGGCAAGCTGGAACGGTTTAACCGGACATTAAAATCAGAGCACGTAAGGAGGTCAGCGTATTTAGATTATCAAGACGCTTGTTTAAGAATGGCGCAGTGGATTGCGTATTACAACTGCCAACGGCTGCATAGCGCAATCTGGTATTTAACGCCGAATGATGTTTTTCAAAACAGGACAGCGGCACGGCTTGCAGAACGCAAAGAAAAATTGCATAATGCATATATTAACAGACAGGAATACTGGCGGAT
>WQWP01000191.1 GCA_009787485.1 Lentimicrobiaceae bacterium
ACCCATTACGGGTTCTGTGAGATAACGGCGAATGGAGTCGCCAAGAGCGCCTTTCCA
Organism: Lentimicrobiaceae bacterium; assembly: GCA_009787485.1. GTDB lineage: Bacteria > Bacteroidota > Bacteroidia > Bacteroidales > WCHB1-69 > WRNX01. Next base: position 58 of record WQWP01000191.1, read on the forward strand.
GTGATGGTCGCCAATCACTATCAGCACCTCTCCGGTGTTGCCCATTGCAGACGACAACCTGCTGGAACTCAGGTCACACGATGTGCAGAAAATCCCAACTGCTAAACACATTAATAAATACATTGATTTGATTGCTCTCATGATTTTAATTTTTTGATTTTTGATTTTTTGATTGATGCGGCAAATTTCGCTTTTTTACTGAATATATGCAAAAAAAGTGAAAAAAAAGTCAGGTTATGAGAGATTAAAATTTGTACAACATAAAGAAAAATAAGAAGATTTCAAAATAACAATGTATCTTTGCCAAAAAATAAAGAAAGTATTATGCCTGAAATATCAAGTTTTTACGGAATAATTATCACAATGCTGTTCGACGACCATAATCCGCCGCATTTTCATGTCAAATATGGCGAATACAGAGCCGTCATTAACATCAAAGACGGAACAATTAAAGGGACTTTTCCCAGACGTGCATTAAATCTTGTTTTTGAATGGCTTGATTTGCGCCGAGAAGAATTGCTTGATAATTGGCACAGAATAGAAAGTCGCCAAACATTATTGAAGATAGAACCTTTACCATAAAACAAATATATGAATATGGAAACAAACGAATTGTTATGGGTTACAAAAGTGGAATATGCCGAAGAATATAAGTTATTACTTACTTTCAATAATAACGTAACAAAACTTGTTGATTTACAAAGTTCGTTATATGGCGAGGTTTTTGAGCCGTTGAAAGATATTGAAAAATTTAAACAATTCGAACTTTCCGATTGGACGGTAGAATGGTCTAACGGAGCAGATTTCGCACCGGAATACTTGTTTGAATTGAATAGTTAATCATGCACACCATATTAAATTAAAAAAGCCGCATCATCCAATGCGGCTTTTTCCAATCAAGATAATTTAGTATTAATAAACACTTACCGGTTGACCCTGATAGGGACGAACACGTTCACCATTTACATAAACAGCAATCCAAGCATCTCCTATACCCCTTTCAACCATCCGATTCCTTATTGCGAAGGCTTCATTCAGGCTGTTTGCAGGAACTACATATTTATAATAGGTTTGTTGACCATCGTTATATTTTTCCACGACTACATTTTCCACTCTGAATCTTGAGGGTAGTTCGGCAGGAGGAATAAACGACTGAAGCAATAAAATCTGCACTTTGTAATATTCCCTTCCCGCTGGTGCAACAGGTTGCTGCGCAGGCTGTGTAACAGGTTGCGTCGTAGGCTGCGTTGCAGGCTGTGAAACAACCGGTTGCGTTGTGGGTTGTGAAACGACTGGATCCGGATCCGGTTCAAATTCCTGTTTCGGCTCCTCTACCACAGGGGGAGTGTATGGAACCTCGGGCTCTGTAACCTTGACTTCCTGTCGCGGCTCTTCTTTAGGTGCGGAAGCGCCTGTTACGGAGCTAATCACAATGGTACGCAATATGGGAGGCGAATTTTTTCTGCGAGTATCAATCTCGCCGTTGACAAGCCGTATCCTGCCATCCCATACCAACGACACATTATTATGTGCAACGCTTGGTCCAACCCCTTGTTTCTGGACTTCAACCTGCACATCTGCTTTTGTGGTTGCCACATAGCTAACCACCGTTTCTTTCTTTGCTACATTGGGGCCCTTTTTGTCTTTTTGCACCGTTACTTTGCTTTCTGTTGGAAAAACAGGAAAATCAAATGTGACGGAAACAGGGTTTGGATTATTTTTTCCCGCTTTTGAATTGTTCGACAGCGCTATAAAAACGTTGCCCAGCGTTTTTTGGGAATATTTCTTTCTATCCCACCCTAAAAAATCGGCAAAAATCTTCGCGTCCTCCTCTAATAAAAACTGCTTTTTCAATGCTTTGGCATTTCCAAACATATCAGTCCTGCCTCTTGCGAACGCGATGGGTAATTCCTCTACAAATTTTTGATATTCGTTTTCTGCCAATTGTTGGGCCACCTGCTCAACCTGAGCATGAAGCATAAAACTTGTGCACAACATCAGTGCAACGAATGTTATTTTTGTTCTCATTCTTTTAAGTGTAAGACACTGTTTGTTAAAAATGGAACATCAGGAAGATTCTGCCCGCCGCTCGTGAACCAACTGCTATATTTTGAGCATTCCATCCTAGATCTTTACCGACATCGATTCTCAGTTTATTCTCACCTGTATCCCAACTTTCCGTGGTCGCCTGACCTTGCCCAGCAGTGCGGAAGTAAAAGCCAAGACCAACTTCGCCACCCAACGACATCTGGGGAGCAAAGAAATACTCAACACCTGCAAAACCGCCCAAACCAATGGTAATTTCATTTCCCCGTTTCACTTCGGTAGTCCTGACGATGGGATTGAAGGTATTGTAGGGATAGCCGAAATCGTAGGTGCTCGGATTCGGATAATCTTCTGTCATACGATTGGCAAAATCATAACTTGTTTTTGCACTGCTGAACCCCAGAGAAACTTCGCCACCCCAGAAACCCTGCACACGGCCATGTCCGCGACGAAACTCATATCCAGCACCTAACTCAATCGCGGCTTCCGACATACGTTGAATATCAATAAGCGTTGCCAATGGATTATCGGCTAACGCCGGGTCATTAGGTACAACGCCCTTTTCAGTGTCGTTGAACACGCCCACAGATAATCTTGCACGGATGGCACGATCGTCTTGCAGGAAATATTTCCCGTAAAGCGTCTGGTGAACACCATTAACACCGTTAAAAAAGGGTGCAACATTATTGCCCGATGTGAAAAAATTCCCCATATACCTCAGGAATGGGGTCGCATCAACACCAAGGGCAAAATCACCCGCCTGCGGCAAG
>WQWP01000192.1 GCA_009787485.1 Lentimicrobiaceae bacterium
GACGGCAAAAACAAATTCTCTTGCCAAATTAATTTCGGCATTGGCATCGGCATAAAAGATATTGTTTTTATAGATTATGCTTTTACCGATTTGGGCGGTCTTTCTGTGGCTTTACACTCGCATGTTTTTTCGCTGAAAGTGGCGATTGAGTCGTTTAAGCGTAATGATAAAAAGAGCGCAGGGCAGACGTATTAATTTTTTTTTAGAAAACTACTTTACCCCTTGACAAACGCTATTCCGTTGTGTATATTTGCCGCAAATTTCTAAAATGGAAACAAGCATAATAACACAAGACAGAAAGGTAGAAAATACCATTGAATTATCAATAATTCAAAGCATACACGAAATACGGGGAATGAGAGTAATGCTCGATTTTGCTTTGGCAGAGATATATCAGGTAGAAACAAAAAATCTAAAACGTTCGGTAAAGCATAATATTGAGCGTTTTCCTGATGATTTTATGTTTGAACTTACTCAAGATGAGGTTGATTCTCTAAGGTGCAAAAATTGCACCTTAAAGACAGGCAGCAGAGGGGAGCACTCAAAATATCTCCCTTTTGCTTTTACAGAACAGGGCGTTGCTATGTTATCGGGCGTACTGCGCTCACAAAAGGCAATTCAGGAAAATATTAAAATCATGAGAGCCTTTGTTGCGCTTCGTCAATATGCTTTAAATTATGCAAATATAAAGCATGAATTAGATGACTTCATACGTGAAACCAACGCGAAGTTTGATAAAAATGACATGAAATTCGATGCACTTTTTAGACTACTCGACGAATTTATTAAACATAAACAGGAGTTGGAAAAGCCACGCAATCCTATTGGGTTTAGGATGGATGCAAATGCTTGAAATGGATATTCCACAACTTTTATTTAAACACAATAATCCGCAACTCCTCTTTCCCCGTAACATATTTTGCCGAAAGCGCACGCGCCACGCACTCTTGCTGAATTTTGGCATTGGTAATGTTGGTGGGATATTTTGAGGTGCTGAGAATGCGCGCATTGATCACATTGCCTTGTGCGGTAACGTGCACTTCTACATAAACTACGCCGCTTTCATTGATATTAACGTCGGGGATATTTACGTAAGCGCGGTTTCCTGATCCGTATCCGATTCCTTTTCCTGAGCCACCGCCGGCGCCTTCGCCTGAGCCTAAGCCCATGCCGGCTCCTGTTCCGCTTCCGGTGCCTGTTCCGCCGCCTGCGCCACCGCCTTTACCGGGACGGTAAGCAGCTCCCGGATCGGGTTTGGGCTCAGCAGCTACCGTATTGTCGCTTTGTGTTTTAGTGGGGTTTGGATTGGGAGTTACCACCGGCGCTTCTTCCGCTTCCTGAGTCGCTAAATTGGGCGCCTCGCTCGAAATATTCCGTGCTGATTTCGGCATGTTGGAGCCGCCGCCACCGCCACCACCGGAGGTTAACTCTATCAAAATCATTTGCTTCGGTGCAGGAGGTGGTATTTGCGAATAGAGCCCGAAAATATAAAGCACGATGAACAACAACGTCAGCGTCAGTGCCGTAACGACAGAAGAAATGACTTTGTGTTTTTTTTCGGTGCTCATGGTTATGATCTTGCCTCTGTGGCTAATAATAGTCTATATCGTTGCGATTCTTCCAACCCTGCATTCAACGCATTTAATACATCGTAAAAAGCGACCACGTATTCAATGGGTACTGATTTATCGGCACGCAAAATAATGGTACGCTGGTCGGCATCGTCGGTTTCCACAACTCCTTGTAAAACAAACAACAGCTCATCGTATGGAGTGGGTTGCGCATTTTGCCCTTTCGGATTTACATAGTAATTTTTATCGGCATCAATATATACTTCAATATTTCTTGCTGCCAACTGCTTGCCCGAATCGCTTTTGGGAAGCAGCAAATTGATGGCGTTGGGCGCCACCAAAGTGGAGGTTAATATAAAGAATATCAACAACAAAAACACTAAGTCCGACATGGAAGCCATGCTAAATTCTGCGCTTCTTTTGTTTTGGAGTTTGATTGCCATAATTTCGTTTGAGGGTTAAAATTTAAAATTTAAGGTTTAAAGGTTTAAGGATTTAAAGATTTAAGGGGTAACAATTGTATTCATAATATTTTAAATCTTTAAATTTTAAATCTTTAAATTCATTTATACCGGTTCGTTCAGTAAATCAATAAACTCAGTACTCTTAGCTTCGAGCATGTAAACTACCTGTGAAATTCGCGACACGAGGATGTTGTAGCAAATAAATGCGCAAATCCCCACAATAAGTCCAGCTACGGTTGTGGCCAGCGCCATATAAATACCTCCTGATAAAACGGTAATATCCAAGTTGTTTGGATTTGCTGCCATATTGTGAAAAGTGATGATCATTCCCACCACAGTTCCAAGGAATCCAATCATGGGTGCTCCTCCGGCAATGGTGGCTAATATGGAAACCCGTTTTTCCAAGCGTTGTACTTCCAATTGCCCGGTGTTTTCAATGGCGGCGCTAATGTCGTTCAACGGTTTGCCAATGCGGCTGATTCCTTTTTCAATCATGCGCGCCAACGGAGTAGAGTTCCCTTTACACAGTGCCAACGCCGATTCAATTTTTCCGGAGTGGATAAAATCGCGGATGTTGTTCATGAAATTACGCTCCTCTCTCGCAGATTTACTGATCGTTAACCACCGCTCTACAAAAATGTAGATGGCTACGGCAAACATGATTAATAATGGAATCATAATCCATAAACTGCCCGGCATAAGCACTAAATCAATGATTCTTAACTTCTCGATGACAGGTTCGGTTACAGGCGCTGAAATCATATCAGGGTTAGAAACCGGAACTTGCAATAAAAATAAACTTTTCATACAATTTTCTCTTTTTTTTTGCAAAA
>WQWP01000193.1 GCA_009787485.1 Lentimicrobiaceae bacterium
AATAATAATAAATAAAAACAGTAAGAATGAAGAAGATAGTATTGATTTGTCTCTCGCTTGTCTGCGTTTGTTCCTGCCAGAAAGATTTGCTCGAATACGGGCGGGGAGACTTGAAAATTTATGTAGAACAGGGCGAACATTGGATTCACGATTTCCCTTTGTTTATGGGGATAAAGTTAAAAAATTCGCCCCAAATTGCCATTTGGATAGAGGATTTGCAAGGCAAATATCTATCGACTGTGTATGCCACGCATAAAGCAGCAACGCTTTCGTGGCAGGGCAACAGTGGCAATCCGCGCAAAGAAGCCCTTCCGCATTGGCGCTGGGCAAAGGCGTTGTCGGACATTGACGGCAACAGCGGCGCAACGTCCAAAGGAGGTATCGAAATAAAACCGCTTGCCGACGGCATTTCGGGCGCGACACCTCGCGGCAGTTTCGACGTAAAAGTACGTCCGAATGATGCTTTGAAACAGTTTGTTGTAAAGATTGAAATAAATCACTCAACGGATTTCAACGATTACTACCCAGAAACGGCAAAAGAGGGCGAGCCAAATTATTCGGGCGGCAAAGAAGGAAGCGGACAACCGGCAGTTGTTTACGCGGCTGAAGTTGATTTATCGACGGGCGCTACCTCATTTCAAGCCGTAATCATCGGGCATAGCAGTCCCGACGGAACTTCAGGGAATATTTATACCGACTTGTCGCGCCTCACAACAGCCTTAAACATCGTCAAACAAATAACCATAAACATCACACAATGAAAATGATAATTATTACATTTGCTTTTATGTTTGCTGCTTTTTGCATGAAGGGGCAAACTGCGGAACGTTTCTCATACGCCGCCGTTATTGGAACGGGAATTGCCATGAATGAACCGGCGCATACTCCTTTCACAGTGCATGTTTTGGGATATTACAATATCAGCGAACGGTTTTCGGCAGGCGTCGGAACCGGATTGTCTTTTTATGAAATAATGCTGATACCTCTATTTGCCGATGCGAAATTTGCATTAACGCAACCCGGAAAGTTTACTCCTTTCGTAGAATGTGGCGGCGGATATGCTTTTGCGACAGGCGCCAATGCGCATGGCGGATTATTTTTCAATCCTTCGGCGGGCATACAGTATGCCTTAACCAACAAAATGAAACTGCAATTTTCAGCAGGGTACGAATTACAGAAGTTGGGAAGATTGAAAGAATACGCAAATGAATATATTACGGTGGGTTTTATGGAAAAATTAAACCATAATTCTATATCCATCAAGGTTGGGGTGGTGTTTTGAGGTTTATCTTTTTATCCTTTTCTCCTTTTTTTCCTTACCTTTGCCGCCCAAATGATATATTGCGTATTTTTGTGATGACTATCAATTTAAAAAGGTTGTACTTTTGTGCAATTTTTTCTTTAAAATAAGAAAGGCAAGCCCTGTAAAGCCGTCAGAGCAGGAAAAAAATAATTAGTAATGACAGACAAGGAATTGATGAAATTGGCAAAAGAAAGGGTGTTTTTAAAAAGTCTTTTCAAATGGCTTTGCACGCTCTTCTTTGTAATTAACGTTTTTTTGATATTCATTTGGTTTTTCTTGACCGATGGGGGATATTTTTGGCCCGGCTGGATTTTGGCAGGTTCGGGATTAGCGCTTACAATTATTGCTTTTGTTTTTAATTTTGTGCTTTCAGTTCCCGATGATAAAAAAGTAATGGATGAATATAACAAGCTTAAAGACAAGATGGTAAATTCAAGAATGCCATGAGAAAAACAAAGTTGTTTTCTTACTTACTATATTCTCTCATTCAATCTATGGTGCATGGTTTGATTATCTATTTTGTGATTTACAGACTGATAGCAAAAGAGGATATGTTGATAACCTTCTTTTTGAATATTTTGTACATCATTCTTGGACTATTTTTAGCCGATAAAGGTCGCAAATTTGGACTTTCAAAAAAGAACGAAATAATTGAAATGTATAAAGGAATGGGAAAAATTACAAAAACGATTTTTGATTTTTCTCAAGTTTCTTTTCGCCCCAGTATGTATGTTTTTTATATCATTGTTTTGATTTTTTCAAATCTGAGTTTGCATGAAAGGAACTTAATTCCATTTAATCTGGAAGATTTTTTTAGTTCAATTGAATACGGAATATTGATACTGATGGCTTACGACAATTTAAAAGCATTGTTAATCAATGAGTGGCAATGGTTTAAAGAAAATGTTGCTCCTGAATAAATGATATGAAACAATCATGAACGAAAAAATAAAGTGTCAAATTCTTTGATGAAGAAAAATGATACACCCAGCAGCAGCGCCACTGTTCCTGTTGCAATAAATATGTAATTGATGTTGATGATGTCGCCAAGCGGTCCGAAAAACAACATGGCGAAAGGCATGGAAAGGCTTCCCAGCATCGTAAAAACGGACATCACCCGCCCCAGATAATCGGGCGCGACCTTTTCCTGCAACAAGGTCATGCTTGGGGCGTTGTAATACACGATGACTGTTCCGCAAATTGCCATGCACACAAGATAAGGAATGAAATTAGTCCATAGTCCGCACAGTATGATGATCACGCCGGATAACGCTCCCGCCATGCCCATCGAATATATTTTATTGCGGAAACTCCATATTCCCACAAGCGCTCCGCCCAGCATCATTCCGCCCGCAAAGAAGATTTCTATTGCCGTCAGCCGCCATAAATCGGCTCCGAAATTGCGCGTTACCTGCAACGGCGTCAGATAGCACGCCGGCGACCATGCAATCATGTAAATCGTTGATAATATGATAAGCAGGTATAGAAATTTTTGGGATTTGATGTATTTTAATCCGTTGACGAT
>WQWP01000194.1 GCA_009787485.1 Lentimicrobiaceae bacterium
TACGGCGATTGGTCATATATCCATTCGGAGTAAAACGGCGCACACGACTAACCCTCAACTATATAGTAGTTTAACAAAATTTCAAAAAAAATACCTTACCCCTTGACAAACGCCTTTTCATAACGTATATTTGCACGACAAAAAACATAAAACTATGTCAGCTTACCGCCAGATACTCTATCACATCGTTTTTCGCACAAAAGGAAGCGAAAAGACCATCAACCAAGCTCATTTTGTAGAACTAAAAAAATACATTTGGGGCATTATCAAAAATAAAAAATGTGTTTTATACCGTATCAATGGAATGGAGGAACATATTCATATTCTTTCAGATCTCCACCCGTCCCTTGCTTTGGCAGATTATATCCGGCATATTAAGGTGTCATCTTCAAAATGGATGAAAGAATCGGGGTTGTTTCCATATTTCAGAGGTTGGGGGATAAAATATTGTGCCTTAACTTATTCGTACAAAGAGCGAGATATTATTATCAATTACATCAAGAATCAGCAGGAACATCACAAAAAGGAAAATTTTCAAGATGAGATAAAGAGGCTTTTTAAGGAACATGGTATTGATGGTGATGAGAAGTGGTTTTGGATTGATAGTTAAGCTCCTACGGAGCTAAAGGGAAGTGTGGCATCTCTTACCCCGAGCTGCGCTTCGCTTGCACGGGGTTATTCGCATTGTAGTCCTTCGGACTTTAGGGCAAAGAAGATCTGATATTTACTTCTCTTTGTGTAATTTACTATACCCTAAAACGATTACGTTTACAACTTCCTATATTCTTCCTGTTTCTTTTTAGGAAGTTTCTTCACAACCTCCTCAACCGAATGTTCTATCAATTCCACAATCAGCTTATCGGGAACATCTTTTTGAATATATACAGAGTTCCATATCAGATTGTTTCCTGTGTAATACCCTTTTGTGATGCCGGCGTATCTTTCTCTTAATTCCACCGTTCTTTCGGGGGCGCATTTCAGAACAATAAAATGTTCGTTGTCCTTAGGATTCAAAGGGAAGAATGCAAACATTTTACTCATAACTTTATACACGATTACGTCATCTCCAAAAGGAGTGCATTCTTCTACATTTTTTATGGCGAGGCAATGGGATCGTAGTTCTTCGAGGTTCATATATTCTCAAATGGTTTTCTTCGATATTTCTGTTATTGCATGCTTACACACTATACTCCACATGAATCGCCGGCTCCTTCACATCTATTAATACTCGCTTGTCGTTGCCATAGGTTGAGAGTTCCCCGAAAGGTGTAATAATTCTCGAAACTTTGGCTTCTTTCAATAAAGCTTTGGCCAAATCCCTTGGGTTAGGCGTTCGGGTTTTGCTAATATCTACTACGTTCAATTTTTGGTACTGTTCTTTTGTGATACAGTGTTTTGAGACTAATTTACTCTGCTCCGCCAATTCGTTAATTTTTGCCTCTGCTAATTGAATTATTTGGTTTTTAGGTGTTTTGTTTTTTATTTCAGCTTGAATTAATTGGGTAACAATCCGTCCGGGTTCTGCATAACTGATGATAACGCCTTGCGATATATTATCATACATGGCATTTGCCTGTTTCGCCGGAGAACGCCACATGGAAGTAATGTAAATGGTTGGATTTTTTGATTCATGTCCGGCATGCGCCAATAGATTCAGTAACGCTTTGCTTAACAAATCTTTTCCCTCTAATCCGGTATCGTATTTAATTTCACTTTTAGGTTGTTCTAACTGTGCAACCTCATTTTCTAATTTTATCATAAGTCATGTTTTTAATGATCTATATTTTGTTGATACGCCTTCAACGTATTCTTCAACAAACATGCCATTGTAACAGAGCCCACGCCGCCGGGCACAGGCGTAATCGCCTTACACTTTTTCGATACTTCGTTAAATTTCACATCACCGCAAATTCTGTATCCTTTTTCAGTAGTTTTATCTTCTATACGATGAATGCCCACGTCGATCACTACTGCGCCTTCTTTAACATATTCGGCCGTGATAAATTCGGGCTTTCCAATGGCTACCAATAAGATATCGGCTTGTGCGCAAACTTTTTGCAAGTTTTGGGTTTTGCTGTGGCAGATGGTAACCGTGGCATCGGCATGAGGGGTGTTTTGCACTAAAAGCAATGCCAGCGGCTTGCCCACGATGTTGCTTCTGCCCACTACCACGCAGTTTCTTCCTGCTGTTTCTATTTCGTAACGTTTCAGCAGTTCCATTACCGCGTGAGGCGTGGCAGGCAAGAAAGTATCTTCGCCCAACACCAATTTTCCCATGTTTTCCGGATGAAAACAATCTACATCTTTTTTGGGATTTATTTTCCTAACGACTTTCTGTGTATCAATATGTTTGGGAAGTGGGAGTTGCACGATACAGCCGTCAATTTCATCATCATTGTTAATAAAATCAATCGCTTCTAAAAGTTCTTTCTCGCTGATGGAAGCAGGGAATTGATATTCAGAGCAAAGTATGCCTACTTCTTTCGTGTTTCTTTTAATACTTTCTACGTAAGTTAATGAGGCGCCGTCTTCTCCTGCGATAACCACCGCCAAATGAGGGGCGTTTTTGCCGTTATCAATAAGAGAGGCTACGGTTTTGGCGATCTCGGTTTTTATTTCTTGTGCTAATAATTTGCCGTCTATCATAGTGGTTAGTGGTTAGTGATTAGTGGTTAGTGATTAGTGGTTAGTGGTTAATCTTTTAACTAACCGTTAACCGTTAACCACTAACCACTAATCACTAATCACTATTTATTCAGTTTTTCAAATTCTTGCATGCAAGCCACCAACGCTTCTACGCTTTCTATCGGGCAA
>WQWP01000195.1 GCA_009787485.1 Lentimicrobiaceae bacterium
GGATTGCGCAGGACATCATAGAGTTGAGAATCTTGAAAGAATGGGAACGCTACTATAGAGAAGCCGAAAAAATAATCAATGACGGTTTTTTCAATTTTGCAAAACAATGGGCTTTTAAAGACCATCAAGATATTTTATCAAAATTATTGATAGATGTGGTAGTAAAAAACATTGAATGCAATGAAAGACTGCAAGAATATGAAGAAGATCTAATTCCTAAAATGATAGAACTAAACGAATTAGCTGATCGGATACGCATTGATTAACGCGTTCTTTGACAATTATTTATCCCGCTTTTGTTCGCACTACGTTTGATAAACTCAATTACAAACTTAGAAGTAAAACTCTTTGCAATTAGAACCTGCCGTTTTCACGGACTTTCGACCTGCGAAGGTAGCTTCAAAAAATATTGATAGGAGTTTATAAACCCTATTATGAACAAGGCGGGATTTTTTTTGTTCCGCAAGCGGAGCAAAAAATTTAAAGTTTAAGATTTAAAATTTAAAAAACGGAATCTTGAACTTTAAATCTTAAATTTTAAATTTTAAACCTTATAAATTATATATTATGACAATCGGAATTATTATAGGAATCATCATCGGGCTTATAGCCGGAGTAGCCGGGGCGCTTACTTTTTTGAAATCTACATTGACGCAAAAAATCAGTGTAACGATGCGGGAAGCGCAGGAAGCATTAAAAAAAGCAAACGAAGACGGAGAGTTGCTTAAAAAAGAGAAACTGCTTCAAGCAAAAGAGAGGTTTTTGCAGCTCAAGAGCGAACACGAACAGATGGTAAATGAAAAAAATCAACAAATTACAGCAGGAGAAAACAGAATTAAACAAAAAGAAACCGCTTTAAACCAAAAGTTAGAAGAGGTGAACAGAAAAACACAGGAAAACACTACTTTAAAAGAATCATTAACCAAACAAATTGAGTCTAATAAGCTCAAACAGTCGGAGTTGGATAAGCAAACGGCCGTTCAGAAAGCCAAATTGGAAGCCATTGCAGAGCTGACTACGCAAGAGGCTAAAGAGCAGTTAATTGGTTTAATGCAAGAGGAAGCGAAAGCCGATGCGATGGTATTGGTAAACGATATTCTCAGCGAGGCGAAAAATACCGCAGCCGTAGAAGCCAAAAAAATCGTGATCAAATCTATTCAACGGGTAGGCGTAGAAGCGGCATTAGAAAATGCAGTGTCAGTTTTTAATATCGAAAATGAAGAGATCAAAGGACGGATCATCGGGCGTGAAGGACGTAATATCCGCTCGTTGGAGAGCCTTTGCGGCGTGGATGTCATTATTGATGACTCTCCTGATGCCATCCTCATCTCCAGTTTCGATCCTATTCGCCGTGAAATTGCCCGCCAATCGTTAATGAAGTTGGTTACCGACGGGCGTATCCATCCGGCGCGCATTGAAGAAGTGGTTGCCAAAACAAAGAAAAACATAGAGCAGGAGATTGCGGAAATTGGGAAACGCACTTGTATTGATTTGGGCATACACAATCTTCCCAACGATTTAATGCGGATTGTTGGTAAAATGCGCTATCGTTCCTCATACGGGCAAAACTTGCTTCAACACTCGAAAGAAGTTGCCAATTTATGCGCCATCATGGCGGCCGAGTTGGGCTTAAATCCAAAAATTGCTAAACGTGCCGGTTTATTGCACGACATCGGCAAAGTGCCTGATATAGAGTCGGATCTTCCGCACGCCATCTTAGGAGCCAAATTGGCAGAGCAATTCAAAGAGCGTCCTGAAATTATCAATGCGATTGGCGCCCACCACGATGAAATGGAAATGGACAATTTGTACGCGCCTTTGGTGCAAGTGTGCGATGCTATTTCCGGCGCACGTCCCGGCGCACGCCGCGAAGTGATAGAAGCCTACACCAAACGCTTACAAGATTTGGAAAATATTGCACTCACCTACCCTGGCGTTGTAAAAACATTTGCCATTCAAGCCGGTAGAGAGCTGCGCGTAATTGTAGGCGCCGAAAAAGTTACCGATGAACAAGCTACCGAAATCTCATTCGATCTTTCTAAGAAAATTCAAAATGAGATGACTTATCCGGGACAAATTAAAATTACGGTGATTCGGGAAACGAGGTCGGTGAATTTTGCGAGGTAAAAAAAAAAACGCAGACTTAATAAAATCTGCGTTCATCCTAAGCAGCCGCGTCATCCGCGTGCTAAAACACTTATTGCCGTATCATCATCTTTTGCGTTAACACAGTACCATCTTTTAAAAATAACATAATCAGGGTCTCCACCCTTCGGAGGCGAAAATGAAGGAGCGTTTGTGCTGTTACAATCTAATTCTTCAATTTGAGCGCTAAAATTTGATCCGGATTTTGCATGAAATCCAAATTGTGCCCCTGTTGTTATAATTGGTCGCTTTTCCTGTGGGCAAGGTAGTGTTGCCGACACGCAAATCCAACGCAAACACCACCTTGCCCACCGCACAGTCAAAAAATTGCTGACGCAATTCTTTGGCTTCGGGCTGCCACACACTCCAGAAAAGTCATCGGGGCTTGACAGGAAAAATACCGTTAAAAAAAATCCGTCATCAAGCATAATTTAGAAAAATTATGTACATTTGCAATTGATTACAAAAACTGATAAAAATGGCTTATATTGACATTGAAATAGACAAACTTACGCGTTCGATAGAAAATGTGATTACAGGCGATAGCTTTCCTACGAAAATATTACCGCTTTCCAAGCC
>WQWP01000196.1 GCA_009787485.1 Lentimicrobiaceae bacterium
GCTGAAAAATACGATTGTATGGTAATGATAGACGAATCGCACTCTGCCGGCGTGGTAGGAGAAACCGGTCGTGGAATTACCGAATTGTACAACAAAAGAGGGCAGGCAGAGATTATTACGGGAACTTTAGGCAAAGCATTTGGCGGCGCCATCGGTGGTTTTACTACCGGAAAACAAGAGATTATTGACATGCTGCGCCAACGCTCGCGTCCTTATCTGTTTTCCAACTCCATTCCTCCGTTGGTGGCGGCTGCCGGCATTAAAATGGTGGAAATCATGTCGGAAACCAATGAGTTGCAAGACAAACTGCACAGCAACACGAAATATTTCATCGAAAGAATGATGAAGGCAGGTTTCGATATTAAACCCACACGATCAGCCATTTGCGCCGTAATGCTGTACGATGCGAAACTATCGCAAGATGTGGCTGCCAAATTGCAGGAAGAGGGCATTTACGTTACCGGCTTCTATTATCCGGTTGTGCCGAAAGACCAAGCGCGTATTCGCGTGCAAATTTCCGCTGCACATGAAATTGAAGATTTGGATACTTGCATTGCGGCATTTACGAAAGTGGGGAAAGAATTGGGAGTGTTGGATATTAACCTGTAAACTTTTTTAGGACAGGTTATGATTGAAAATAAGGGAATAAGGGTAATGTTACATAGGATATCGCATGTGCTACTAAGGGGGCTTCAAAAAATAAGGGTAACATTATTTTTCAAAGTTCCCTTAATAAACCATACATTAAAACCCTTATTTTTCAAAACTCCCTTAGTAGCAAAAGGAAATCCCCAATCCAAACTTCCCTTATTCCCTTATTTTTCTACCTCATCACCACGTTATTTGCTTCAATCCATGACTAATACAGATACCAATGATGTTGAAGCTACAGTCCGTCAAATTATGGAATTGATTGATGCCGGAGCTGATTTGGTGCGAGTAACCGTTCCGGGTGTAAAAGAAGTGGAAGCAATACACAAAATAAAAAAAAACTTAGTAGAAAAAAATAAAAATATTCCTCTTGTTGCCGATGTGCATTTTTTGCCCGAAGTTGCAGAAAAAACCGCATATTTTGTAGAAAAAGTAAGAATTAACCCCGGAAATTTTACAGATAAAAGAGATTATTCGGTTTCTTTTACTGAAAATGAATATCAACAAGGATTTGAAGCTATGATGCTTTGTGCAAAATCACTTATTGATATCTGCAAAAAAAACAACACAATTATTCGCATTGGCGTAAATCAGGGTTCGTTGTGTGGAAGAATCATTTCGCGCTATGGAAATACGGCAGAAGCGCTTGTGGAATCTGCATTAGAATGGATTAAAATTGCAGAAAAGTACGATTTTCACAAGATCGTTTTTTCCATCAAATCGAGCCACGTAAAAACCATGATGGAAGCCAATTTGCTGCTCTACCAAAAAATGGTCGAAATGGGCAGGGTGTATCCTTTTCATTTGGGCGTTACCGAAGCTGCCAATGAAATGGAGGGACGGGTAAAATCTGCCATCGGAATCGGCGCACTGATGCTAAAGGGATTAGGAAATACATTCAGAGTTTCATTAACCGAAGATCCGGTGCATGAAATTGTATTTTCAAAATTATTAGTTACAGCTATTCAGGAGGTTAACAAAAATAAATATGATAGTTTTTCGAACAGCGTTCTGCATATTCATTATCCTGAAATAAACAAAGAAAAATGGTGGGCCGGCGTAGGAGCATTAGTAGGAAAATGGTGGTTAACAGAAAATATTAAAGATATTAAGATTGAAAACCAGCATTTTGCCATAGATGAAATAGAAAAACTGCAAAATTGCGTTTTACAAATATGCCATATTAAAAAAACGCATACAGAAATTATTGCCTGCCCCTCGTGTGGACGCACTCAATATGATATTCAAGCGCTACTAAAGGTTGTGAAACAACGTTTTGCAAACTATCCCCATTTGAAAATTGCCGTGATGGGCTGTGTGGTAAACGGGCCCGGCGAAATGGCAGATGCCGACTTCGGAATTATTGGCAGCGCAAACGAAAAAGTGGCGGTTTACAAAGGGAAAGAGCGTGTTTCCGATTTTGTTTCTGTATCCGAAGCATTAGAAATTTTACAATCCATTATTAACCATTCTTTATCATTGCCGTCAGTTTTAACTGACGGCAATGATAAGCGCTAATAATTTATCTTTGCACCGGTAAAAAAAATATTTATGATTTCAAAAGCTATTGCTATTTTTAAACGATCCATCGCTGATTATCATCAGTTTGATTGTGTAAATCATCCATTGCAAAATCCTTGTCCTGCAGGAAGTTTAGAAGCTTTGCTTTACCATAAAAATTGGATTGACGCTGTACAATGGCATCTCGAAGATATTATCCGCGACCCGAATATTGACCCTGTGGAAGCCTTAAAAATAAAACGAAGAATCGACGCATCCAATCAAGAAAGGACTGATATGGTAGAGTATTTGGATTCCTATTTTTTAGATTTATATAAAGATGTAAAAACGGATGCAGATACGCCGCTCAATACGGAAACTCCTGCTTGGGCATTCGACCGACTCTCTATTTTAGAGCTCAAAATCTATCACATGGAGCAGGAAGTAAAACGCACGGATGTTTCTTCTGAGCATATTAAAAAATGTCAAGAAAAATTGGATGTACTTTTAAAACAAGAGATTGAC
>WQWP01000197.1 GCA_009787485.1 Lentimicrobiaceae bacterium
GGTTAGGTTACCCCGATTTTGGCTTGCAATCCGTATTTTCGAGGTAATGCGCAAAGATACAAAAAATCCCAACATATTCATTGTGAAAGTGTTGGGATTGGTTTTTTATTTACTGAATATCCCGAAATTTGAGTTTACGGAATTATTTGTAGAATGATTACACTCCTTGCGAATAGTTCGGCGCCTCACTCGTAATCGTAATATCATGCGGATGGCTTTCCGCCACGCCGGCGTTGGTAATTCTACAAAACTCTGCCTGATGTAAATCGGTAATAATTTTTGCACCGCAATAGCCCATGCCCGCGCGCAACCCGCCTGCCATTTGGTAAATTACCTCAAACAGGTCGCCTTTGTAAGGCACTCTGCCGGAGATGCCTTCGGGAACTAACTTCTTAATATCTTCCACATCGGTTTGCATGTAGCGGTCTTTCGAGCCTTTTTGCATTGCTTCTAAGGAGCCCATGCCGCGGTAACTTTTAAATTTACGGCCGTTAAACAGAATGGTTTCGCCCGGAGATTCTTCTACGCCGGCTAATAAACTGCCCAGCATGACTGAGTTTGCACCGGCAGCCAACGCTTTCACAATATCTCCCGAATATCTGATGCCGCCATCGGCGATCACAGGCACGCCGGTATTTTTAATCGCGCGATACACTTCGTAAATGGCACTCACTTGCGGCACGCCTACACCGGCAACTACGCGCGTGGTGCAAATACTGCCGGGTCCAATTCCTACTTTTATCGCATCGGCGCCTTTTGCTACTAAGGTTTTAGCAGCTTCGGCAGTGGCAATGTTCCCTACGATCACATCAATATTTGGATATTTTGCTTTAATTGTTTTTAAGGTATCTATCACACCTTTTGAGTGTCCGTGCGCGGAATCCAATACAATAGCATCTACATCGGCTGCTACCAAAGCAGCAATTCTTTCTTCCATATCGGAGGAGATGCCTACGCCGGCGGCAACACGCAAACGACCCAGAGTGTCTTTACAGGCAAACGGTTTGTCTTTGGCTTTGGTAATGTCTTTGTAGGTAATTAACCCGAGAAGTTTGCCGTCGTTGTCCACTACCGGCAACTTTTCAATTTTATACTGTTGCAAAATATCGCTGGCTTGTTCGAGCGAAGTTCCAGCTTTCGTAACAATCAAATTTTCTTTGGTCATCACCGAAGCGATAGGTTTACGGAAATTTTTCTCAAAACGGAGGTCACGGTTGGTTACAATACCTACTAATTTTTTATTTTCATCCACCACCGGAATGCCGCCTATTTTATATTCTGCCATCAACTCGAGCGCATCGCCCACGGTTTTCTCCGGCTCAATGGTGACGGGCGTGTTGATCATGCCGTTTTCAGCACGTTTTACGGATTTCACTTGCATGGCTTGTTCTTCTACAGACATGTTTTTGTGAATCACGCCGATGCCGCCTTCGCGGGCAATTGAGATGGCCATTTTAGCTTCCGTAACGGTATCCATCGCTGCAGAAACAAAAGGCACATTCAATACAATATTTTTAGAAAAATGCGTGGTTAACACTACTTCTTTCGGAAGAATTTCCGAATAAGCAGGAATCAGCAATAAATCATCGAAAGTAACCCCTTCGAGAGTAATTCTATCAGTTTGAAAAGATGCCATTATGTTATTATTTGTATGTTAATCTCTTATCTTATTATCATCAGGGTTCCCGAATACTTTTTCGGTACAGTCTTTCCAAGTGCATCATACTTAACCGCATAGTAATAAGCTCCGTCCGGAAGGTTTTGCCCGCCCCGCGATAATCCTGCAAAAGCCTCTTCAATATTAAGAAACAGACCACCTTTGAAGACACATTGGTAGTTTTTTTGCTGAAAAACAATTTTACCCCAACGGTCGTATATGGTAAGTTCATTTTCTCTTTCAAGATTTAGTTTTTTAATGCCGAAAACATCATTTACTCCATCGCCGTTTGGCGTTATAACGTTGGGAATGATTAACGGGCAATCTTCCACTAAGGTGTCTGCGAGCAAATAACAATCTACATTATAAATGCGCAAATCTCTCAGGGTTTCATACAGGCTGGTATCCATATAAGCCTTCACATAATAATATCCGGGGTTAAAAATGTCTTGATTTTTTTCCTGAAGGTTGGTCCATGTAGAATCCCTTTCTTTCTTTTCATCTTTATAATAGGTCCAATCAAAAGCAGTGAACTTGGTGTCTAACTCAATAACACCCTGCATGTCATCGTTTTTGCAAAAATCTTCCTGACTAAAATCCATCTTCAATGTAGCACTGTCAATAATGGTTACTGTCAGCATTTTCAACGTGTCGCAGTCGCAACAGAAATTCACCGGATTTGGGTTTAAGAAGATGCGCTCTAACGTAGTGATAGTGTCTTTGGTAGTATTAAGAGGTTTTCTAAGTACCAGAGGTCCCCAAATTACAGAGTCGCAAGCGGTAATCTCGTATTCTTCAACAATATAAGGATTCATTTTTATCTTCCAAGTTACGATACTGTCGCATCCGGAAGCAGATGGAAAAGTGCCAAACAATACAGAAATATTATCTGTTTGAACGTCGTAAATGGTTGTATCTCCGGCAAGTGTAGGAAGCGTAATATTTCTGCCCTGGCAAACGGAGGTATCTAA
>WQWP01000198.1 GCA_009787485.1 Lentimicrobiaceae bacterium
CGCCGCCTGTGCTATGGCATCGTAACCGGCAAATACTTTAATGGGAAACTGCGCCAATGCTTCTTTCAACGGGCTATATTGTTCCTTGTTGCCAATCACAACGGCATTCGGTTGGAAGCGGATAGCCTGTTGCGCCAACAACTCCATATTATTATGTGCTGTAAGCGTTTCAACCTCGAAATGTTCCGGATGTCCAGCAATCACATCAAGGGTTTGCGTTCCTATGGAACCGGTTGACCCGAGTATGGCAATTCTTTTTTTCATGGACGCTTAAAAGACAATGTAATCTTCGGGATTGACCGGTATGCCGTTTTGCCATATCTCGAAATGCAGATGTGGACCGGATGTTAATTCGCCCGAGTTGCCTGCAATGGCGATTGCATCACCGGCTTTAACCCTTTCACCCTGCTTTTTCAACGGTCGGGCATTGTGTTTGTATACGGATATAATATTAGAAGCATGTTGTATTTGAATTACCCATCCTGTTTCGATGGTCCATGCAGAGATGATTACAGTCCCGTCCAAAGTAGCTTTGACCACTTTGTCGGGCTCAGCCACAATATCAATACCAAAATGATTGTTGTTCAGGTTGAATTGGCTACTCACCAGGCCCTCCATTGGTTTGAAAAAATGGATATTTGTTATAAATGTATCATCATACGACGATAAAGATGCAGACGATGTCCGCAAAAGAAAATTGAACTGTTCTTCTTCCTCCACCTGCCTGCGTAAGAGCGAGTCCTGTTCCGAACGGGTGAAAGTAATGTTCTCGTAGATAGCCGGATTGTTTTCGGCGCCCTCCTCAGCCCATTCCGGTTCTCGTCCCGAAACAATGGCATTGACGGTATGGATATATCTGTCGCGCAGATTAATTTCATGCTCCAGAGAATCAAGACGTATGGAATTGTTCACTACTTGCCGGCGCATGGCGTCGCTTGTATATCCCGGAACAAGTAGACGTATGGGAGTATACATGACCAGCGCCATAGATCCTCCTACCAGAATGAGAAAGATGGTGCCTACAATGGATAACATGTTTCTGGGTGTGAACCTCAGTTGCCAAACCTCCTCGAAGGTATTGTCGTTATAGAATACCAAACGGTAGGTATACTTCAACATCAGGAAAAATATTTTCCTTTTCTTTTGGGTACTTTCAGACATAAAATATAATGAAGCGGCAAAGATAGATTCTTTTTGGGTAAAAAATGTTTTTTTTTTGGAATACTTGTATATTAAAAAATATGCACTACCTTTGCACCGTCAAAAAAAGGGTACCATAGCTCAGCAGGTAGAGCAACGGACTGAAAATCCGTGTGTCCTTGGTTCGATTCCGAGTGGTACCACAAATAACCAATATCCTTTTTTTATTTATACTTTACAAATATGTATGATATTCTTGAATTGAATACCAAACTCTTAATGGAATTGCGCGAAATTGCAAAATCAATGGGGATCAAGCGTGTTGAGGTGTTGAAAAAACAAGATTTGATTTTCAAGATTCTTGACCAACAAACCATTAAGATTGTACCGGGCACTCCTCCTCCTAAAAAAATAAAAGTTCCTCCATATTTTAAAAAAGAAGAACAAATATTTCCTGAAATTGAGCCTGTTGCAACATACGTAACCTCATCAGTCGCTCCCTCTGTTGTCATCAAACCGGTGGTGACAGAACCTGTTGATGAAACTGCTGAACCTCGCCGCAGGGGAAGACCTAAAGGTTGGAAAAGAGTACAACCAGTTGATGAGGAAACACCCTTAATTGAGGAAGTTGCTGTTGTTGAAGAAATTCCTGTGGTCGAAGAAATAGAAACTCCGGATTTTTTCGAATCCGTACAAAAACCGAAACGGGGAAGGCCTAAAGGTTGGAAAAGAGTGCAACCTGTTGTTGAAGAACCATCTGCGGTTGCTGAAGAATCATTTGTTGAAGAAAAGCCTCAAGAAGTTGAGATTACCCAAAATGAAGAATATACAGAGGTAAAACGGGAACGCAGGTTACGGCAAAAATCATCTTTTTCTGTGGAAGACCCTGCACTTTCGTCAGAACGACGTAAATTATTTGAACGAAAAAATTACGATAAAGCGTTCAATTTTGATGGTGTTGTCGTTGGTGAAGGCGTACTCGAAATCATGCCTGAAGGGTTTGGCTTCCTGCGCTCGGCCGATTATAATTACCTCAATTCACCCGACGATATTTATGTATCGCAATCGCAAATCAAGCTGTTCGGCTTGAAAACGGGCGATGTGGTACGCGGTTCGATTCGTCCGCCAAAAGAAGGTGAACGATTTTTCCCATTGGTCAAGATTGAAGACATCAATGGTCGCACGCCCGATTTCATCCGCGACCGTATCCCGTTCGATTTTCTCACTCCGCTTTTTCCTGACGAAAAATTTACGCTTGCCAAACCGGGCGAATCGGCCAATCTATCGTGCCGCATTGTAGACCTCTTTTCGCCCATCGGTAAAGGGCAACGCGGATTGATTGTTTCGCAACCAAAAACCGGTAAGACGGTATTGTTGAAAGATATAGCCAACGCCATCGCTAAAAATCACCCCGAAGCATATCTGTTAGTCCTGCTTATTGACGAACGTC
>WQWP01000199.1 GCA_009787485.1 Lentimicrobiaceae bacterium
GGTGCCCGAAGGGCGGGATAGTTTATATGAAAATATTACCATTTATCCAAACCCAACCACAGGAGAATTAGAAATTAGGAATTACGAATCAGAAATTAAGAGTATTGAGGTTTTCGATGTTTATGGAAGGAAAGTATCATCTCATCATCTCATCCCCTCATCATCTAATCACCTCATCAACATCTCGCATCTAACTTCCGGTATCTATTTTGTAAAAGTAACTACAGAACAGGGCGAGGTGGTTAAAAAAGTAATAAAACAGTAAAAAAATTCACTATTGTCCGATTAAAATCTCAATTATTCTATTGTTTTATTATTTTTCGGACTTGGGTGCCTTTGTCTGTTTGGATTTTTAAGAAATAAACTCCTTCCGGTAATTGCGAAATATTAATGAGAGGATGAGAGGATGAGGTGATGAGAGGATAAGAGGATACTTTTCTACCATAAACATCAAAAATTTCAGTTTTTTTAATTCTCAATTCTCCATTTTCAATTCTCAATTCTCCCGTAGTTGGATTCGGATAAACCTTCAAGCCTGCGATTTCCATTGTACTTATTCCCACAGTATCAATATCATCAATCTCAATTTCAATACTCAGGAGTTTCGTATCGTTGCCAAATTCGTTGGTTGCCATTACTGTGAATTGAACAGTATCTGCTTCGGTTGGGATGCCCGAAATAACACCGGTAAGCGCATCTAACGTTAAGCCGGCTGGCAATGCGCCCTCGGCGATACTCCAAGTGATGGGAGTTGGCCCGGTAGCTTCAAGAGTAGCGGTGTATTCCTCATCTACCATGCCGCTTGGCAGAGCAGTGGTAATGATTACAGGTGGTGGCGGTGGTGGCGGTGATGTTACTCCTTCAAACGACATGTTAAATGTTATAGGCACCGGTATGATAATTATTGTTATGGTTGCAACGACCTCTAAGTTCAACTGTAAAACATAATCTACTATTTGCGAATTTCCCAATGTAGCCTTTACAGGCACGTTATAAAAAACACCTCCTTCGGGGAGAAGAGGTGGAATAGGAGGAACGTAAATTTCAGGAATAACGAAAGTTATTGGTTGCAACCTTGATAGCTTATAGCCTTCTGCAAAAGGAGTAATTATTATTTGGTCCATTTCAAGAGGTATCTCGAAACCCATCATTTCCAAGTCTTCAATTTTTAACACATAATCGTTTTCGGCGCCGGTTTCTTCTAATAGAACGGAAATAGGCACTGTTTCGTCAAATGAAAATGTAGTGTTTGTAACATGCACTTCTCCCTCGTATTCTCCAAAAATTTCGGAGGGAATGGTTTGTGCCAGAACTGCGATGGGGAGAAGGGAGAAAAGGAGAAGGGAGAAAGGGAGAAGGGAGGAAGGGCGACTGAGGCACAGCCTCAGCCGAACGAGGGCTTTTTGGGGTTTTTCTAACATGATTTTATGGTTTTAAATTTATAATGATTGATAGCCAATATCTGTTCTGTAAAATAAGTTTCCGCTGAGGTTTTTTACTGTTCCATAAGCATTCTTTTGAGCGTCGGCGAGCGTAATCCCCTCGCCTACTACAAGCAGGACGCGGCCGCCGTTGTTTACCCACTTGCCTTCTTTTTTTGCAGTGCCACAGTGAAATACAAGCGCATTGGCTTCTTCAATTCCGGTTATTTCGATACCTTTTTCAAAAGATTCGGGATACCCTTTCGAGGCTAATACTACGCCCAAAAACGCATGTTCATGCCACTCAATATGAGGCGCTTTGCCGTTGAGCAGCGCTAAGATAACCTCTATCATGTCGCTTTTCATTTTGGGCAGCACCACTTCGGTTTCCGGATCGCCGAAACGGGCGTTAAATTCAATGACTTTGGGACCTTCTTTCGTTAAAATCAGCCCGCCGTATAAAATACCGGTAAAAGGGGTGCCGTTTTTTTGCATTGCTTGGGCGGTGGGGAGCATGATAGTATTTACCGCTTCTTCTATGGTAACATTGGGGACGATTGGAACAGGGGTGTATGCGCCCATGCCGCCGGTGTTCGGTCCCTGGTCGCCATCGAAGGCGCGCTTGTGGTCTTGCGCTATGGATAGCGGCAGCACCGTTTCGCCGTGCACAAACGCCATGAGCGAAAATTCGGGGCCGGATAGAAATTCCTCGATGACTACTTTGCCTTTGCCAAACTTATCATTCAGCAACATATCTTGTAAGGCTTGGTCGGCTTCTTCCACACTCATTGCCACTACAACGCCTTTGCCGGCTGCCAAACCGTCGTATTTTATTACAATAGGTGCGCCTTTTTGAAGCAAATATCGTTTGGCATCATCATAATATTCAAATACTTCAAACGCGGCGGTGGGGATATGGTATTTTTGCATCAATTCTTTGGCAAACTGTTTACTGCCTTCAATTTGCGCAGCGGCTTGGGTGGGCCCGAAGATTTTGAGATTGTGTTTTTCAAATTCATCTACAATGCCGTTCATTAGCGCCACTTCGGGACCTACAATGGTAAGATGAACGTTGTTTTCTTTAGCAAACTGAACTAATTTTTCATTTTCTGTTTCGTTAATA
>WQWP01000200.1 GCA_009787485.1 Lentimicrobiaceae bacterium
TCGCGCCAGGGCTTTAAGTTTGAAGGCGACGCCATCAACTTCGATTACATCACCGGTTCCCTGATGGCAAAACTGTATTTGCAACAGGGTATTAATTTTGAAGTTGGCCCCTGGCTCAGCTACCTGCTGGCAGTAAACCCCAATTCGACAGTGATGGACGAGAACACGATCAGTCTTTCGGATTTGAAAGGCGGAAAAGACGCCGGCATAGCAGTTGGCATCGGGTTCGATTTTAAATCCGGTTTGATGGTTGGCGCACGCTACCAGCTTGGATTATCGGATATGGCAGGTAACTTGCCGTGGCAAAACAGGGTTATCGCCATTTCGTTGGGATGGAAATTTTAATTGATGAATCACTAAATAAAACATAATAAAATGAAAACGATATTTAATAGCACACAAGATTTGTTTGCGTCTATCAAAAAGCAAACACCAAAAATAGTTCGTTACTTGGCGTTGTGCATATTTGCAGCCGCGCTTGTTTCCTGTAACGACGACCTGTTAGTTGACATTGAGCCTGTTGAATCAGAGTTTACGGTAAACATAGATGTGTCGGGCATTGTCAATGACTTTACAGATATTGATGGCTCCAAACTTTTTCCAAATGGAGCAATCAATCAGGATAGATCTGTGGAAGTTCGATACTCTGTTTACGATGAGGACGGTGCTGCTGTAATTAATGAAACAGTTTCATTACAGGATTTTTCAAAAAAGGAGTCGATTACCAAGTCAATTAAAAACGGAATATATACCATCGTGGCAAGCGCCTATATTTCTGACAAAAGTGGTAAAGTGGAATTTTGGAAACCAGAGAATATAAATGATTTATACAAATACAGAATCAATTATTCCCCG
The DNA here is from genome assembly GCA_009787485.1 of Lentimicrobiaceae bacterium. Taxonomy (GTDB): domain Bacteria; phylum Bacteroidota; class Bacteroidia; order Bacteroidales; family WCHB1-69; genus WRNX01. The sequence continues at coordinate 856 of WQWP01000200.1, forward strand.
GGCGACAATTGGTGGATCGGATCTTATGGCGTTCTCGGCGTTGGGAAAAGAACCGTTGCCATTAACAAATCTCAAACGGTCAACATCAGCATGTCGCCTGTGGTTTCGATGGTATTTTTTCACTTTACCAAATGCGATGTAGCCGGTATTAAGAAATTGCGATTCGTGGTAGAGAGTTTCAACGACTATTTTGATGTTGATGAAATGCAAGGCATCATAAAAGAACAAGGCAATGTGATTAGTTATGATTTTGCTGTTACTTCTCAGGCTGTGGCAACAGCAATATGTTACTTGCCGACTTCCAAATTTACGATTTCATGGCAAGGGTTTGACGCCGCAGATAAAGAAGTAAATAAAGGAGTGGTTCCGAGCAGCGCAGTAAAAGCCGGTGAAACCAAAGTAATCACAATTAATACCGAACCACCCATACTAAAGGTTGACCCTGATAAAATTATTTTTGAAGGCAACGAAACCGGCTACAAAACCGCCACCGTCACTACCAATGCCGCAAGCTGGGATGTGAACACCGCAACAACCGCTTCATGGTTGAAAGTCGAAAAACAGGGCAACACGCTCCGTTTTACCCCAGAAAGTCTGAACACAGGCACGTCGGATCGTACGACCACAGTTACCGTTACTGCTGTTAACTTAGTACCTGTTACGGTGCAGGTGACGCAGAAAGCTCCTACTTTACCACCAGATCTGCCGAAATTCGAAGATATTGTTGGCAGTACATATACAGCTACAGGAACGCCTATTCCGGGAGTTACGTATCCGGCGCCCGGTTCGTGGTCGGGTCTTTTGATTCCATTTCCTGAAGGTCAGTATTATGCCATAACGAATTGGGCTAATCTTGCAGGTTACCCTTTGTGGATAGATTTTGTTGGTGGGAAACTATTCTTGGACAACTCTTCTCTCGTCAAAGAAGATGACAATGAAAGATATTATTATGCAGTTGGTTATAGGATTGGTGGTACTACTTATTATGCTTCAACATCTTATAACTATGAAGTTACCTATAATAAAACCACCGGAACACTTGATTTTACAGGCACTTATAATGGTTATCCGGCAATGGTTTTTTTACTGGGTGTAAACAAGACTACGGGCAATGGTATTATTTATACCGATACTGCTCTTACCAATGCCAAACTTGTGTTAACTCCTGTCAGTTCTTCATCGCCATCCGGAGTTGGTGCAGGAATGAAATCCAATGTTCCAATGCGTAAATCGGGTAAGGTTGTTGACTATTCAGGCGGAATCATCCCGATGGAAAATGTTAAATCGCTTAAAGATTTGAATTTAAAAACCAAATAATCATGCCAATCAAGAGTTGAAATGAATGTGAATGTCCTACGGACAATAAACATAAGACTCGATTCGTATTCTATTGATATGTAAATCCCAACGGATTATTTCAACTCTTGATTCACATTAATCTTTTAAAAAATGAACATTTTATGAAACGGTTTACAAATTTCAAAAAGTTATTCGTATCGTTTGTCTGTATCGTTTTGGCGGCATTTCCGCTCCATGCGGAAAAGGTAGATGCCGACAGAGCCGGAAGGCTGGCGCAACGCTATGTGCAATCGAAACGACAGTTGACGGCGCAGGATGTTGTCCGTTTGAAGTACGCCGCTACGCAACGGCACAGGATGGACCGGACGGCGCAACCCGTAGA